>JAPMTR010000074.1 GCA_026552975.1 Candidatus Methanoperedens sp. | reverse complement strand
TTGCTCATAATGTCAGAAGAATTGGCTATATCGAAATATTAAATGATATTAAACCTAAATGGCCACGAAAGGAGTGTAGTTGAATATTGTCCCAAAGCCGATGATGGGCGAAAGTTTATATGATGGCCTTAAACATTCGGTAATTATGATGACCGTTGCTTATATTTTCTTTGTTTATCTTATTTAGGGGATTTTATCTTTTTAAACAACCATAACATAACAAATGAGCCTGAAATTATGAGAAAAAGTCCTATTTTTTGACCTGAATTCATTAATGGTGATTCTTGTAAGGGGGTTGAGATTGGCTTATTAATAAGTATCTGTTCATTATTTGCAGGTGTTGAAATTGTAGGCTCAGTTATCGGAGGAATTAGTTTTAGCATAATAGAGCGGTAAACAACTCCTCTTGTTATATCCTCATCTTTGCAACCGGAAGAGCCGGTGGTTCCACAAGAATCACTCCAGATGATAGAATCATTTTGTTTGAGTTCAAATATATATGCAAATTCACCATCAGGTCCATATTCATTTGTCAATTCAATGGTATTTTCACTTTCAGATAAGTCTTCGGTTATATCGATCCAGCCACTATCCTGTCTAAAACTCAAAGTTGCGATGAGTTTTCCATTGACTTTTACCTTTTCTATGTCATCTGGATGCTTGTACATGTGGATGTAGTACCTGTGGTGATCACTATATGGGCCCAGTGTGATCTTTTTTTCAATTTTGCCGGATGAAACCCCGGCAAGTTTTAGCGTCATTGTATTTCGATATACCAATCCGCCGGTCAGGTCATTATATTCACAACCTGCAGAGCCTGCATTTCCGCACGAATCACTCCAGATTATAGATTCATCCCGTCTGAGGTCAAATCCATACGCCCAACCATTTCCTATTCCGTTTTCATCCGTTAATTCAATGGTATTGTCTCCTTCAAACAAATGTTCTGTGATCTCGATCCATCCGCTATCCTGATCAAGACCGATCGTTGCCACAGTGTGCCCATTTACTTTCACTTTCGCAATGTCATCTGCATTATAAATATGGACGTAATACCTGTGGTAACCTTCGATAGGCCCTATCGTGATCTGTTTGTCAAAATATGGTATTTCTGCAGCTATTGCTGTAATACATGCAGCGCCTATGATCAAGATATAAATAATCCCCGATAAAATTAATTTTTGTATAATATAATCACACCATAATTTTTTCTGAATACATTTTATGATCCCTTTTCAGATATCTGGAATATATAAGAATATCGTAACAAAAATAGTTATTCAATTATCAACATGCTCACATGTTTTTCACAACTGGATTATTAAGCTGGACAACCAATAAATATATTATATACCAAAATAAGGCAGGCTTTTTTATTGAAAACAGAAGATAGCTGTAAAAAATCAAACAACATCCTTATGGATGATCACGGGATATCCGCTCTAATAGGGATCATGCTGTTACTTGCAATTCTTGTAATTTTTACTGGGGTCATGCAATCCACATATGTTCCGCAATGGAACAAAGGAATTGAGGCTGAGCACTTCAATACAATCTATGATGATACACAGGATGTAAGAAAGGCAATAGAATTAACTGCACTATATGATGTTCCAAAAACGACAGTGATTCATTCCTCCCTAGATTACCCGAATCGGATACTTCTTCAAAATCCAGCAAAGCCAGGGACAACGATCTCAACTTTTAAAGATAAGAAAATCAGTATAAATTACAATGGTAATACAACGGTAAATTATTCATGTACGATCAAAATAAAAGAAAATTATAACTATTTCCTGGCTCCTGAATTCATTATAGAACATGGTATGATAATCGGGAAATCCGGAAATGAAGATTATATTATTAAAGATCCTCAGTTCAATAATGAAACGGTCGATCTTTATTTAGTAGATTGCTCAAATAATTCAATTGGAACCACATCCTCTATGAATATTCATTTATTTCCAGTGGAAAATAAATTTCCGGTTATTAATGCCACAATAACTTTTGAAACAGAATTTCCGGGATTATGGAAAACATTCTTAAATTCTATAAATGCAGTTTTTGTATTGACCGGTAATGAAATTACACTGAATTACACCAACGCAACAAGGATAAAGATAGGATTTTCAACCCCTGATCTTGTCTCAACACCTACACCTACTCCTACCCCCACCCATACTTCCACTCCAACATCCCCTCCCACCCCAACATCAACTCCTGTATTATCCTTTTCTCGAACTTATACAATAAATGAAGATTTCGACGAAGGATCATTGTTTAATCTAAATCACGATATTGCGGATCAATTGCAGATCAATACGTCTGAATTCACGGCTATAAATTATCACTTTATCTGGGTACCAAATACGAATCTGGGAACAATTTCCAAGGTTGACACACGCAATGGTAACGAAACGGGAAGATACAGGGTAAATTCAAACCCAACTCATGGGGGAAATCCCTCCCGGACAACGGTCGATCTTAAGGGCGATGTCTGGGTAGGAACACGACAGGCCGGGACGGTAGTAAAAATAGGGAATTATGAAGCAGGTAATTGTTTTGATAGAAATGGAGATAAAATTATAACCACTTCCCGGGATATCAATAATGATGGTAATATCACAGGAGCAGAGCTTCTTGATTGGGGAAAGGACGAGTGTGTTCTTTATGAGGTAGTCCTGATAAATGGTAAAGAAGGCACTTTTACACCAGGAACTTACACAGGATCTTATGATACGGACTACTCCGGGGTCGCGCCAAGAGGATTGGCTATCGATGCTAATAATAATCTATGGGCAGGGACTTACAGTACGAAAAAATACTTCTATATCAATGGTGAAACCGGTAAGATCAATAAAACTCTGAATCTTTCGCTATGGGATCATTGGGCTTACGGAGCTGTGATCGATAAAAATGGCATACTCTGGTCGGCAAAACTTCGTGATCATATTCTAAGAATTAATACTTCAAATCTTACTGATATTCAAAAGATAAGTCTTGATAATACATATGGGTTCTGTCTTGATTACTCAGGTCATTTGTTTTCTGCCGGATTTAAAAATTCGGGGAACAGTCGCCTAGCCAAACTCGATATAAATGGTACTAACCCTGTACTGGCATGGAATATTCCGGCGCGGACCTACAGAGGTGCAGTATCAACTCTTGATAATAATATATGGGTGGCCGGAATTGACAAGAACGGCAGCGGGACATATAATAGCGTATCCAGGTATGATAACAATGGAAATCTCATTGCTACAATATCTGATTTCAACCAGCCATCGGGTGTTTCTGTGGATGAAAAAGGCAAAGTCTGGGTAACAGATATTGGCGGCAATAATATCTACCGTATCGATAATGCAACTAACAAAGTTGACCTTACTAAAAATATCCTGGAAAGTGGGGGTCATTATACCTATAGTGATATGACCGGTTTCATAGCAAGAACGATCACAGCAAATCCAATGGGAAAATGGAATGTTATTTTTGACAGTGGAACATCAGACATTCCCTGGGGGACAATATCATGGAATAGCAGTGAACCAGAAGGAACATTATTAAAAGTAACAACAAGAGCGACAAATGATAAAGTGATCTGGTCACCATGGATAAATGTTTCTAACGGGGTTAAATTAGATCCGACCATCATCGGAAGATATGTGGAAATAGAAACAAATATTCAAATCCTTTCTGGAAATACTTCTCCGATACTTTATGATCTGACGGTAAATTCTTCGATCCCTTAATAGAAACATTCCAAAGATCACACTATATTTTTATATTCGTGATGAATAGCCTTAATGTTATATTATTGAAATTCATATAAATTTCACCTGTATCTTCATTTGACCCGGTAGAATCTATATTGATAGAATTAAGATAAGCTATCCAGTTTTTTGGGTAGGATGTGTTGAATGCTATATTTGAAACATTATTAACAGGCACATCGCTTTTGACTGGAATGAACTGAATATTCATGGATGATGTTGTACCTATGGAATTATCTGAACAATCAACTAAATAGAGGTCCATAGTTTTGTTATTCATCGGAGGACCATCTATTAAATACGGATGATCTCCCTCACTGCCTATGATCATACCATGTTCTATAATTAATTCCGGAGCCAGGAAATAGTTATAATTCTCTCTGATCCTGATAGTACAAGAATCCAACCGGGGCAAATAAGTACCATTATATATCTGGATCTGTTTATCTTTCATTAATGAGATCGTCATCCCTGGTTTTAGGGGATTATAAAGGAACATCCTTGTGGGATAATCAAGAGATGCATGAATAACTGCAGTCCTGGATAAATTAAAAATGGCAGTTTCCTGAATGATCTGTCTCATATCGAGGACGTCATCGTATATTGTATTGAAATGAGCCGCTTCTATTTGTTTATTCCATTGTGGAACTGACATGGATTGTAAGATACCCAAAAAAAGCACCAGTATTCCAAATATCAGGATAACCCCTATTATTTCTGAAACTCCCCGGTCATTTTTCATGACTGCTTTTTCTGTTTTCATGGAAACAACTACTTCGTTTAAGAGCAAGTTTGATCTGCTTTTTATATAATATTTCATGAATTAGATGTGCTCCTTAATAATCCAATTGTGAAGAATATGTGATACAGGTTTCCAGGATATTGATCGGTTCAGGATAATGAATAAGTACAAATATTTTTACATCGTTAATCAAAGAATAATCTTTAAGGACTCTTTCGATGTAGTCCAGACTGGTGTATTAATGAAGTCAATTTTCATATTGATCCTGCTTATAGTGATTTTTCAGGGCTGCATTTCCCCTGCCGTCAAAACAGGTGACCCTTTACATTATGAACTCCCGGGTCTCAATAATACCACTATTTTTTATCTTAATGTGAGCACAACCCAGGTAATAGAACATATCGATGATCAGATATCTTTTGATTACCAGATCGAGAATATTGGAGCATTCACGGATCCTGTCGCAGTGGACTATTCAGGAAATAATGCCAGCGTAAATATTTCAATAGTATCCATCCTGGGACGAAACTTTGCACATTTTAATTTCAGTTCGAATTTTTCTGGATTTGTCGCTTATTCAAGACCAGGAGGCCAGGACTTTTCCTACGTCCCTCCTATGAATAGAACGACACGTGTTGTCCTGCCAGAAAATTTTACAGCTGGTACTATGTTCCTGGGATATATCCAGCCAGAACCTGATAATATTTCTCAGGACACATCTGGAAGAGAAGTTCTCATCTGGAATAATGCTTCACTTGAAAAGATCAGGGTGAAATATCACCATAAGGATATGACAGAGTTGTTAGCATATTTTATTGGATTGCTGTTATTAAGTACAATGCTGGTCTGGATATACTACAAATATAGTATTTCTGCGATCCAGAAAAAACGCAAAATACTTGAAAAAGATATAAGGAAGGGGAAATCTTAAAAATCGTTTTGATGAAGACAGATGAAGATCATAGAGATTTCTGGATCTTCTTCACAAGCTCTCTACCGAATGCATACAGGTCTTTTGGATGCCTTGAGGTGATGAGATTTCCGTTCACAACGACTTCCTTATCTTCATATAAGACACCCGCACATTTCAGGTCATCCCTTATACCTATGTAACAGGTTGCTTTCCTTCCATCCATAACTCCTGCTGAAATAAGCGTCTGGACCCCGTGACATATCGCTCCCACTGGTTTATTCTCCCTGAAAAAATATCGCGCTATCTCAAGAGCTTTTTCTTCAAGCCTGATTTTTTCAGGAGCTTTTCCCCCAGGAAGTATCAGCATGTCAAAATCTTCGGGATCAACTTCGTTAAATGTCATATCTACATCTATCGAATAACCATATTCTCCCGTAATGATTCCTTTTTTCATCGATGCGATCTTCACAGTAACGCCTTCCTCTTTTAACCTGTTAAGCGGATAGAAAAGCTCCTGGTCTTCAAAATTATCCGCGCTTAATATTAATGCCTTCAATGCAATTCCTCCCTTTACATAATTTAGGCTTCATGAACCTTAATGTTATGGTTTTGATCTCATGACAAGGTTGATTATTTCCAGACTTTTCCAGCATAAAACCTGCAATCAGCCTTTGAACAAGTCTTATTCCTGGAACTATGCTCGCATTTGAGCTTTGATACTGGAATATATTCAAGTTCAGTTCCAAGAACTTCCCTGAAATATTGGATTGCAGACTCCAGAGCAACATAAGTGCTCCGTTTGCAGCATCTGGCTCCCCTGTTGATTGCTATGGCAGCAAGTGCACGTGAAGTCATCATATTTGAAGTTCTTCTCTCATAATCCGTAAGAGGGCTTGCCTTCAATATTGTACTAATTGCAATGCCTGTGGCTATAGCTGCTGCATCAGCGCCATAAAAACCGCAATAACCACCTGGTACGGTGGCTCCACGACTTATTGCTTCTTTTATTTCATCATCTGTTACTTTGCCTGTAAGATTCCTGTAGGCAGTAACAAGTACTGCTGCGATCATGGCGTGGTGTTCAGGTCCATGCATGGGCATGATCGGATGCCTCATAATTGTCTTTGCCATTTCCATCGGGTTTTTTGAGCTTGAAGACAGACAGAACCGGGTGATTATCTTTACTGAATCGCTTGCATGGCATCCATTACAGACATAATGACCGGACGGGCAATGAATGTTGGCGGACTCTGTTTTCCCGCAATAAGTGCACGTAACAGGGATGGCCGTTGTTAAATATGCAAGTTCTTCACCGCATATCATGCAGTTCTCGGTTCTTTTAGTTTCCATTTTTACCTGGCATATCTTTTTCAAGGGCTTCTATGTCATCTTCAATGGGATCAAAGTTATCTTCATTCATATATCAGCTTTCCAGTACTTTATGTGAAGTATTTTATCTACTGACTATGTAAATTATATAGTTTGTGCTAAAAAAAACAAAGGCAAAAAGATAAATGTCATCACATCCGGCTATGAAAATATTTGTTTTACACTAAATCCTGATAAATACCAGAAAAGCAACCCCGTGAAACTCATCCAGATTATTTGTTCTTGAAATAAAATTCCCGTTATTTTTTACCGCGTAGATCGTTGTTAAAAAAGAGCTAAGATCCCTCGTATTTGAAAAAACCCTGGTGCTTGCGATAATCGTGCAGTTGTTCATAGCTTCTTTCTCATCACTACTTGTCATTGGCCTGGCATCGTTCTTTGACCCCTCAGCTCTTGACCGGTATAACAGCCCCCGTTCAAACATCGGAATAGTCGGGACAGGGGAACTTGGACAATTCATTGAAAAAGGCTATGTCAATCCGTTCCTGTATGATAACCTTTCTTTAGCTGTTACTGATTTTTACAATAATAAGATCGATGCGATCGTTGTTATCCCGAAAGAGGCAGCAAATGGAAGCGATATAACTACAGTTAAAAAAGCCCCTTGAGAACTATGAAACCTATACCCAGGATATCAGGAGTTCCAGGTTAGGATTTGAACCGATAAGACTTATTGTAGATAAATTCCCGAAAAAAACATCAACATATTTTGAATTCATATATGGGATACTGATCCCTCTTCTTGTATTCAGACCAGTATTCATTTCCGGCGGGATGATAATCGATATGCTGACAGAAGAGTATGAACGCAAAACAATTGACCTCCTTCTTGTTTCACCCCTGTCATTTTCAGAAATTTTGACAATAAACGGCGTTGTAATTCAAAATATCGGATTGTTGCTCTTATTATCCGGAATTGTGTTTGTATCTGGGGATCAAGAAAATGGGGACAAGGTGAAAAGATGCTCTAAATTGCATCTTTTCCTCTTTCATGTGTCCTGACGCGTATCACTTCTTCAACAGGAAGTATGAAGATCTTCCCGTCGCCCATATTCCCTGTCTTTCCAAGGTCGCATATGATATCAACTACTTTTTCCACATCTTCATCATTCACGATAAGCTCAATTTTTGTTTTGGGCAGGAGGTCAACCCTGTACTCACTTGTCCTGTATGAAAGCACAATGCCCTTTTGCCTACCTCTTCCTTTTACATCGTAAATTGTAAGCCCTATAAATCCAGCAGTAGCTAGCGCCGCTTTTATTTCGGAAAGCTTCTCAGGCCTTATAATGGCTTCTATCTTCTTCATGAGATCACCTCGATATTTTTCCTGTTTGTCTTTTTGAACATATTTTCTCCATCAGGAAGGTAGCCTCTTTTCCTGTACCATTCCTTCAGTTCATGGTCAGATATGAGAGAGTCTGTTGAAAAAGGCCGAAGCCCAATTGATGTAAAGCCTAATTCACAGGCGGTCGCTTCACCAAATCTAAGGAGATTGCTTCCCAGGCCTGAATTCCTGAACCCTCTCTTGACGAATACTTCTTCGATCATGAGAGTTTTTTCCTGGTTCGGGATACGAATTATAAGCTCTCCAGCATTTTCCTGGTTTACATTTATCCTGTGGCATCGCAATTCACCGCCCTTTGTCCTGCAATTGTATAACTCTTTTATTATTAAGTCACCATGCTGTGGATTTTTATTCATTTGCATCATCTCCTCAGACATAAGCCTTTTCGCCGTGCTGGGAAACATCCAGCCCTTCAACTTCATGTTCATCCTTTACTCTTAGGCCCATTGTTGCATCAAGTACTTTCAGGATTATCACGGTCATTACAATCGAATACACAAGAACAGCAGCTATCGCTTTTAACTGGATCAGAACAAGTCCTGCATTTCCATATATCAGCCCGTCAACCCCGGCAGAATTGACGGCTGCTGAAGCAAATATTCCTGTCGCGATCGCACCCCAGATACCTCCGACCCCATGGCATGCCATGACATCAAGTGAGTCATCGATCTGTGTCTTTTTTGTCCTTATATGCATTGCAAAGTAGCAGATCACTCCTGCACCGATCCCGATCAGTATTGCTGAAACAGGACCTACAAAACCTGATGCCGGGGTTATGGCAACAAGACCTGCGACAGCTCCGGTCACGATACCAAGAGCATTTGGCTTTCCGCCATGCATCCAGCTTACGATCGTCCAGGTAAGTGCGCCAGCTCCTGCGGCGGTGTTCGTTACAATGAAAGCGTTTGCTGCAAGCCCATTTGCCCCAAGGGCGCTTCCGGCATTGAATCCAAACCAGCCGAACCAGAGAAGAATTCCCCCGATTATGGACATCGGCACATTATGCGGCGCCATATTATCAATTCCGTGTTCGAGGCGCTTTCCTATAATGATCGCAGCTACAAACGCTGAGATTCCTGCGGTAATATGTACGACCGTTCCGCCTGCAAAGTCAAGAGCTCCAAGATCGCGTATCCACCCCCCGGTGCCCCATACCCAGTGCGCCACCGGATCATATACAAGGGTTGACCAGATAACGCTAAAAACCATCATCGTACTGAATTTCATCCTGTCGGCAAAGGCACCTGTTATCAATGCCGGGGTGATTATTGCGAACATCGCCTGGAATATCATGAATACCGATGCTGGTATCGTTGCCGCATAATCTGGATTGGGAGCAGCTCCGACGCCATTCAGGCCGATCCAGTGCAATCCTCCAATAAACCCGTACCCTGTATCAGGGCTAAAAGCAAGGCTGTATCCGAAAAGCACCCACTGGATGCTTATAAGGGCAAGAATTATGAAACTTTGCATAAGGATAGCAAGTACATTCTTTTTCCGGACCATACCGCCATAGAAAAGTCCTACTGCGGGTGTCATCAACATGACTAGGGCGGCGCAAACAAGTACCCATGCCGTGTCTCCTGTATCGATCGCCCCTGCTTCGCCTGCCAATGCCGGGATTGCCATTATCGAGACTATCGCTGCGACCATGGCAGCCCATCTTGTAATTTTTCTATCGCACAATGCATATCACCTCAAGTATCGCCGGTTTATTAAAGGTAAACGGCAAGTTAGTGTATACTATATACTATTTAAAGTAATCTAATAAAAATAATTTCTAAAGTTTCAATATTCTCAGGTATCTGGCAGTTTTTTGCATGATAATCTTACCATTGAGCTTCATGCATTTTTTCCATCTCAATCACTTCCTTTGAAAAAGAGCCAGTTCTTCTCTCCTACTTTCTTGAATTTTACAAGAATATACCTGCCCTCCAGCTTTTCTCCCTTCATGAGGATCTCGATCTTGCTCTCCCCCCAGACAATGGGTTCGTATTGACCCTTATCCCATATCCTGACCGTCCCGGCGCCGTATTGTCCTTCTGGGATCGTGCCTTCAAATTTTCCATATTCAAGAGGATGATCTTCTACCTGTACGGCAAGTCTCTTGTCACCGCTTATTTCAGGTGGACCTTTAGGAACTGCCCAGCTTTTAAGCACCCCATCCTTCTCCAATCTTAGATCGAAGTGGAGCTTTCGGGCATGGTGCTCATGAATTACGAAAGATCTACCCGCTTTTTTTTCCATCAATGCGGGGGGTTCAGGAGTAATTTGAAAATCACGTTTTGTCTTGTAGTCAGAAAGAGCAGGACGGATCTGTTCAATGGTACATTCAATAGGGTCTTTATCTTCCCGGATCTTTTTAAAAACCGGGATGCGAAGTTTACCATCTTCTGTTATTGTCTGATAACCCACTTCACACACAACACCTGCTTTTAACCATGTTATTTCCCTGTCCAGATCCACCCCTTTTAGTGTTTCAGTCTCAACTTTATATTCATCAAGGGATCGCTTCAAGTTTTCCATGATCTTCCGGGAAAAGCCCGTCCCCACTTTACCAATGAATACAGGAACTTCCCCATCATACAAACCAAGGATCAAGGCCCCAAAGGTATCATTTCGGATTCCTTCACCTTTTGTATAGCCAAAAACAACACAATCACATGTTTTTACCTGTTTTATTTTCAGCCAATTATTGCTTCTTTTTCCTGGTTCGTAGAAGCTTTTCTTCTTTTTAGCCATTATACCTTCAACACCTTTTTCAATGGCTGCGAGGTAATAAGGTTCCCCTGAATCTTCAACATACAGGGATGTTGTGACAAATTTTCCTTCCTTCACACTTTTTTCCAGGATATTCTTTCTCTCCATAAGAGGGATATCCAGTAATTGCTTTCCATCTTTTTCCAGGATATCAAAAATTACATATGTGGAAGGGAATTTCCTGGACATGTAATCGATATCCAGAGCTTTTGTATTCTGACTCCTCTTAATAAGGGTCTGGAAATCTGCTTTTCCATCATTCATCACGATTATCTCCCCATCCAGTACAATACCTTCTCCCAGTTCTTTGAGTTCAGAAAGTTCAGGGAAATTATCAATAAGTTCATTGTTATTCCGGCTTCTGATACTGAGTTCGTCTTCTAAGTAACTGATGGCCCTTATGCCATCCCATTTTACTTCAAATATCCAGTCCCGGGAAGAAAACGGCGTTTCTGCTGACCGGGCAAGCATCGGTTTATAGTGTTTCATTTGCTCAACCGTTTTATAGTCTCTTGGAGAGCTACCATCAATTCCTTAACTTCCTCTTTCTTTGGCACCTGCGCCACAACGACCTCTCCCTTCATCTTTGTCTCAATGAGCTTTTCCATCTTTTCCCTGTAACCATCCCTGTATTCGTTAATATCAAATTCTCCCGACAGGTCAAGAATGATCTTTTCAGCCAGTTCCATCTCTTTTTTCCCGGGTTTTTTAAGTCCTGAAAGCTCTTCCATACCTCCAGGATCCACAACCTCATTGGCATAGCGAAGGGTGGTGAGGATCAAAGCCCCCTTATATTCATGAACCACAACAGGATATTCTTTTGTCCTCATTGTTACAGTTCCCATTCCTGCTTTTCCCAATTGTGCAATTACAGTCATCATAAGACTATAGGCTTCTTCGCTTCTGTCCGGGACAAGGATATATGATTTATCAAAATATACGGTGTCAATGGAGAGCAAGCTGATGAATTTATCAAGTCTTATGCGCGTATCAGATTCAGGTCTTATGGCGTCAAGTTCCTCTTTTTTGAAGACTATGAACTCGTCCTTTCGTATTTCGTAACCTTTTACCGTGTCTTTCCAGTCCACTACCTTATCGTCTTTCACGCAAACCCGTTCGTATTTCAATGGTTGGCCATCCTCATTGTGGAGAAGCCTGAATGAAAATGATTGATCACGGATCATGGTATAGAGCTTGACAGGTACATTTACCAGCCCTATCGTGATACTTCCACTCCATATAGGCCTGTGCGACGATCTGGCGCTTTCTTTAACCTTTTCCTTTTCCATTTTATTCCACTTCCAATGACTGTTCACTGTCCATTAACCTCTCCCAGGGGTCGTCCTTTCTTTTTATGACACTAAATATGTTGAACTCCTCTGGTCTTAATCCTTTCTTAAGTTCTTTCCATTCCAGGGGTATGGATACCGTTGCTTTCGGTTCGGCGCGGAGGCTATAGGGGGCGATCATGGTCTTGCCGCGGGTATTTTGCAGGTAATCGATAAAGATCGTTCCGGGATCCCTTGATTTTCGAAACTCAGATACAACGATATCACTCTCTTTTGCCAGAAATTTCCCGAATTGATGAACGAATTCCCTTGTCTGCTTGAAATTATATTTTTTGATCAATGGAAGGACAACGTGCAACCCCTTTTTGCCGGATGTCTTGACAAATGACTTCAGGTTCAGTTCATCCAGCTTTTCTTTGAGTGAAAAAGCAATATCTATGACATCATCAAAAGAACATGGTGGTTCAGGATCCAGGTCGAAAAACATAAGGTCAGGAGTCTCATAATCATCCTTCCTTGAAAGCGTCATATTTATTTCAAGGGCGGCCAGGTTCGCCATCCAGATAAGGGTGTCCAGGTTATTGCATAAAACATAATCGATCTCATGCTTTGCTGTTTCTGAGTATGTATTGAAAGTCTCCACCCACGGAGGAATTCCTTTTGGCGCGTCCTTTCCATAGAACCCGCTTTTATCAACACCATCCGGAAATCGGTTCATGACTATGATCCTGTCCCTGAGCGATCCAAGCATCAATGGAGCGATCCTGATATAATACTCAATGATCTTTGATTTTTTCAGATCCAGCGCCGGATAGATGATCTTGTCCAGATTGGTGAAAGATACTTTTGTAAGATCGTTCATCAGGATTACATTAACAGTAAGGTTAATAATAATTTTGATTCTATGCTAATAATCGTGAACAATACCGAAAGCTCTTTATTCAATTACT
Source organism: Candidatus Methanoperedens sp. (assembly GCA_026552975.1). Classification (GTDB taxonomy): domain Archaea; phylum Halobacteriota; class Methanosarcinia; order Methanosarcinales; family Methanoperedenaceae; genus Methanoperedens. The sequence continues at coordinate 45,234 of JAPMTR010000074.1, read as the reverse complement.
ATCTTTATATTGTTAGGACAATGGCTAAACCATTAATCCAACAATAAAAGGAGAGATTATTATGACAAATACAAATAAAACAGCATTAGGTATTGATGAGAATATCGAAGGTTTGCTTTGTTATGTTCTGGGATTTATAACTGGGATATTATTTCTGGTTCTGGAAAAGGATAATAAATTTGTAAGATTTCATGCAATGCAATCTATAGTAACTTTTTTGGCTTTTTTCGTGATATCGATGGTTATCGGGATTATACCGATCCTTGGATGGATATTATCAAGTTTGATGGGATTGGTAGGATTAGTTCTCTGGTTATTATTGATGTTAAAGGCATATCAGGGTGAAATGTATAAACTGCCAATAGCCGGGGATCTGGCTGAGAAACAGATAAGATAAAAATATTATTATAAATTAGGATTTTCTTTTTTTTTTACCCTAAATAAGATGCCCTCATTGAAGAATATTTAATAATAAAATATACTATGATCGCATAAATAAAACCAATCAACCAAACTTCAATATCAAATGGATTTTTAATGAATTTAGTCCATAGTAAAATGTAACTAATTCCCAATATGAATCCGGAAGTGAAACGAGTGGCATTATTACCTTTATAGCTAACAAATTTTTCAAGACCCCAATCAAGAATTGCAGGAATTGGAAATACATAGAATATTTTTGAAATCAAAATTTCTGGAATGTTTTTATAATATATATTATATATTAATCTGCTTTATTCTCATAAAGATCAGTTAGGACCCACCAGAATCAATCAAGTACTTCCATTTGATAAAAGCCCCATTTTCTTCAATATCCCCCTCCCCGCAATAATACCCGTGGCTGCAGCATTCACAATATCCCTGGAAAGGCCGGCGCCATCACCAGCTGCGAAAAGATTCTTTACACTTGATTCCATGTTCGTGTCAACAAGCACCTGCATCGAATAGAACTTTATCTCAGGAGCATACAGGAGTGTGGAATCAGATGCAACTCCGGGTATTATTTCATTTAATACCTCAAGCCCTTCTCTGATGTCTGTAACGATGCGATGCGGGAGAGCCATGGAAATATCACCCGGTGTCACATCCTTGAGCGTATTGATCACCTGATTCTTTTTGAGCCTCTGTTCTGTAGTCCTCCTTCCCCTCCTCAGGTCTCCCATCCTCTGAAGCAGCGGTTTTCCTCCCCCTATTGTCGTAGCCAATTTTGCGATCGACCTCCCATAACGAACCGTATTTTCAATGGGTTCTGTGAGTTCGACTCGCACGATAAAAGCAAAATTCGTATTTTCTGACTGCTGATTTGTCATGGAATGACCATTCGTAGCAATGAAATCCTCATACTCTTCCTTGACCACAAAACCCCTTTCGTTCGTGCAGAAAGTCCTCACAAAATCATCATAGGTCTTTGTCTGGATATGGAATTTGGGGTCATGATTAATGAATGTTATCGGATCCATGATTATAGCAGGCACTTCTACCCTTACACCAACATCGATAGGAGCATATTTTGCAGCAATATTGTGTTTATGCAATACATCATCGATCCATTTTGCGCCAACTCTTCCCGGCGCAATGATCACAAATCTGGAATTTAATTTTGTACCGTCGCCAAGGACAACGCCAGTGCAGGTATTGTTCTCAATGATAAGTTCTTCTACTTTGGTATCAAGCCGAAACTCAACACCCTTCTCCTTCATGTCCTTTTCAAAATTTGCAATAACTACCGGCGCATTATCTGAGCCAATATGTCTCTGGATAATGTCAATGAAGCGGGCGCCAACAGAGGCAGCACGGCGCTTTAATTGCTCCACTTCGTCTCCTTTCGGGACGTAAAGATGTTCAGGCGCCCCGTATTTCAGGAATATTTTATCCACAAGATCAACAAGCTGCCATGCATATTCAGTATCACCTGTCTGCTGGGCAAGATCTCCACCTATGTCAGGACGAAGGTTGAGGGTTCCGTCAGAATAAGTTCCCGCGCCCCCCACACCACACATAATATCACAGGGATCACAGTGGGTACAGATGCCGCGGCGCTTCATTTTACATTCACGCTCGTTGATGTCGCGACCCATATCGACTAGTAGAACTTTCATCTTTTCTGCAAGTTCATGCGCTGCGAACATACCAGCAGGCCCTGCGCCAATTATAATGACATCAAAATCTTTTGTCGTTATGAGATCACTTCCGAAAGAATATCCATTTCCCGCGCAACTTTTATCTCGCGGGCGATGCGTCTGCCCATTGAGAGGTTCTCATCTATAAGATCGGAATACGGCGAGCCTGAAATAAAAATGTTCGTTCCTGCAACAATGCGGGCTGATATCTCAAAGACTTTCAATTCAAGTGTGTCTGTTACAACTGTTTCCAGGCAAAATGGCCCTACCATCCCTCCGAAAAGTTCAAGTGACTTTTCCACTACCTTCTCACCCATATCGAAAATCCTGGGAAGAAGTGATTCCCTGATAACAAGGGGCAAATTCCCTGTAACAACGAACGTGGGATATATACCGGCTTCTGCAAGTTCTGTTGGTGAACCTATCCTGAATATCTCATCCGCATTTGATTCAACGCGCCTGTCGATACCAAGGAGTTCGAGTGAACCTGTACTCAATTTATAACCATCATGCTTTATGGGCGAGTAAAAGTAATGCATGTAATAACGTGTCCCCAGGACGAATTCCTGGATGGTGAATTTTTCAGCAGGTTTGATCCTCTTCTGGAAATCCAGATAATTCTTGACCACAAAAAAACCCATTCCGCCCTTTGCCCCATAGTATTTGACCATCATCGGAGAATCGATATCTTCAGGATTTTTTATCTGCCTCGGCATTTTTATACCCGCTGATTCCAACCATTGCCTCGACATGTCCCGGTCGGATTCCCACTTAAGGACCCTGCGGTTTCCGTATGTTGGAAGTCGAAGAGTCTGGAAATTATCTGCCCCGAGGTATTCGACAAAAGACCCGTGCGGGATTATGATCGCATTTTTTGAGGCAAGCTCTTTTGATTTTGAGAGAATTTCCTTATAATCTTTTACAATAAAAAATTCATCAGGCCTTCCCTTTGGAAAAGCATCGTAGAATTTTGGAGGCGCTCCGACGCTTATCCCGATAGTCTTGAACCCCTCTTTCCTTGCACCATCAAATATCTGAAGGCTGCTATGTGAGCAAACAGTAGCAATAGCTATGTTCTCTTTATCATACCCACCTAAAATCTCAAGTATCTCCTTTTTTTCGACCATTTTGCACCTGTGTAGTGCAACAGCTATATATTTTACGGTGTTAATTAAACTTGCGGAATCATTCGCATTGCTGAATTGATCTTTCTTTCCGAAGCCTTCTGAATTGAATCGATATCAACTTTTTCCGACATTGTAATATTTCCCATTTCAAAGGCGCAAGAAACAAGAGCATTTCCTGCCTCATTTCGTACTAAAATGGAAGTATGTCCATCCTCACTTCCTGTTTTTCCCGCTGAAATATCTGCGTAATCCGAAGCAAAATCGCTGCATTTCGAGCATCCTGGAAGGGTATTGTCCTTAACGCTATTGATCGCAAGTTCCATCACGCCATCTTTTAAGAAAACGATCACTTTCCCGCTTTTTATATCTATTTTTTTAATTTGCCACGAACTTATACCAAGCTTTTTAGCAACAATGTTCTCAATTTCTCCAAATATCCCTGAACAGAAAACACCAATTGTAAACCTTATGCACCTCCCGTAACATTGTACCACGTCCACGTTTGATGCCATGATCCTCCTGACGCTCTGAATAGTGCATGGAGTGCCAACTATTGCTAAATTCTTATGGCCCTTTTTTACTGCTTTCCCAAGCGTGTCCAGGACATTTCCCCATGTATACCTGCTTCCCGCTGAAAGCATTATCATGTTCCTGTCGGTTGCTATTATCGGGGATGGTTTCTGGGTGAATTTATCAACATTCATCAAAAGAGCACCATCTATCATCCCTGAATCCAGCGCAGAAATAAGAAGTTGCGTAACTGCTCCCCCTGATTGGGCATTAGGCACAGGGTTGGCTGACCGCACGGAGTAGGCCTGGTATTGTGTATTCACAGGATCAGGCTTTTTTACCCTGGCACAACTTTCAGAGCAAGCGCCACAGGGAATCCCTGAATCAAGTACTTTGCATTTCCCGATATAAGATGGCTGAAAATTTTTATATATTATCGAGCTTGAAGGACAAACAGCAGAGCAAGCTCCGCAGCATGTACACAGGTTCTTGTTCCAGACTGTTTCTTCAAGTATTTTATAATTATCCATAATAAAATAACCTCAACCTACTTCCTTATTCCGATATACCATATATATAGTTTGCCTAGCAGGAATGCAGGAAAAGATACAAGGAAATCGATTTAAATATTAGACACAGATTTCATGGATAAAGACAGATTAGGCAAAAATCTATGCTTATCAGTTTAAGGGAAAAAATACAAGCTAAGTATATTGTTCATACTTTTCTTGCTTAAAACAAAGGGAAAAGTAACAATTATTTCCATTCATACATTTCGACATGTGGGGTTTCGCAAAATAGACAGCTGCCACACACCACATTCACGCTGAATTGCGGCGCACCGCAATCTTCGCATGGAGTGCATTCCTTGCAATCTTTTTTGCAATATCGTACTTCCATGTTCAGATATTAGATAATCATACTAAAAATATGTTTTGGTCACTCAAAAAGCAATTATACCATGACTGACACTAAGTCAAATGATAATTATGCCAAACAGAACCGCAGTCATAGAAACAGCTAAAGGAACGATAAAGATCGAACTTAAAGAATCAGAAGCCCCGATAACAACACAAAACTTCATAAAGCTTGTTGAGAAGGGATTCTATAATGGGCTTACTTTCCACAGGGTCATACGCGGTTTTATGATACAGGGTGGATGCCCTAAAGGAAATGGAACAGGCGGCCCTGGATATGCGATAAAAGATGAATTCCATCCGAAATTAAAACACACAAAAGGCGCATTGTCCATGGCCAATTCAGGTCCCAACAGCGGAGGAAGCCAGTTCTTTATCACTGAAGAACCACAGCCCCACCTTGATGGACACCATTCCGTATTCGGACAGGTCATCGAAGGCCAGGACGTTGTTGAAAAGATAAAACAGGGTGATAAGATGGTCAAAATCACGATCCAGTAAATAATATCACACCCAATATTAAAAAAAAGTTAATTAACATGACAATCAGGATCGCCTGGGGGATCACAGGCTGCGGAGATCATCTTAAGGAAAGCTTTGATCTTATGAAAGAGGTTACTAAAGAACACAACCTCGACGTAAGGGTATTTCTTTCCCAGGCAGGCGAGATGGTAGTAAAATGGTATAAGCTCTATGGAGATTTGAAAACAAGTTTTCCAAAAACATTTTCCGAAAAATCCCCGAATGTCCCGTTTCTTGTAGGTGATCTGCAGCTCGGGAAATATGAATTTATCATGATCATGCCCTCAACATCCAATACTGTAGTAAAGATCGCCACAGGAATATCTGATACCCTGCTCTCAAATGCTGCAGCCCAGGCCATGAAAGCTGGAGTTCCTGTATATATTTTTCCCGCTGACCAGAAAGAGGGACAAATCGTCACTGACCTGCCAGGCGGCAAGAAACTTACACTCACTATGCGGGATGTTGACATTGAGGCGGTTGAAAAGCTTCGGAAAATGAAAGGAATAACTGTGCTTGAACATCCTGATCAAATAAGAGATATCATAATAAAACACATCAAGAAAAATTAATTCAGTTTTTATCAAAATCAAAATAACTGCAGGAATTATCTTTGCATCTTATTATCCTTCCTATTAATTTATTTCCAGAAATTTCAAGTTCCATCGCGCTTGGTTCGGCGATACCAGGAACTGTGGCGCTCCCCGGAGAGAGTAATAGCACTTCTGTTTTATGGACTATTGGATGATGGAAATGACCGAATATTAATACATCAACATCCATCTCTTTCGCAAGATAACGGAGTCCATCGTTGTTTTCTGATGTAAGCTGACCTTTATGGACGACCCCTATATTTATTCCTTCAACTTTGATAACTCTACGTTCAGGAAGGAGTTCCTCCAGTTCAGGGCAATCCGTATCCCCAATGACAGCCTCTAATCTTGAAAGGCCGCAAAGCTCATTATAACATTCAAGCGTTTCAAAATCCCCTGCATGGATTATAAAGTCACAACTCTTGATAATTGAAACAAGTTCTTCAGGAAGGCGCGAAATGAGAGATTGTCCTTTCTTGATATGGGTGTCGGATAAAATGATTATTTTCATAGGGACCTGAATATTATTTAATAACTTGAATTATACAGATTATCTTGATCCTAACCATTCATCTATCACATCTTCCAGCTTCCAACCCAATTCTTCAATCATGTATCGGACTCTTACAACGGGTTTATTTAGTTTGAGGAGCCTTCCAAGATCAATTGGGGTCCCCACAAGAACAATATCGCAATCAGTTGCGTTTATGGTCGTTTCAAGCTCTATCATCTGCTCTTTGCTATAACCCATAGCCGGAAGGACAGAGCCAAGATGGGGGAATTTCCCATAAACTTCCAGGATCGATCCTGTTGCTTGCGGGCGCGGATCAACGATTTCCTTTGCCTCATATTTTTTTGCAGCAATAACACCTGCGCCAAAAGACATACCTCCATGGGTGAGCGTTGGCCCATCTTCCACGACAAGCACGCGTTTTCCTTTTATTGATCCACCATTTTCAACTGTGATCGATGAATTTGCTTTATATATTTTTGCTGTCTCATTGATAGACCTTACATTCCTGATAACAAGTTCAACATCCTCTTTCTTTGCTGAATCAACTTTGTTCACAATAACAACATCAGCCAGACGTACATTTACTTCCCCGGGATAATAAGTCAATTCATGCCCTGCCCTGTGCGGATCTGCGATCACGATATGAAGATCCGGTTTATAGAAAGGAATGTCATTGTTCCCCCCGTCCCAGATAATGATATCAGCTTCCTTTTCTGCTTCTTTGAGTATTTTTTCAAAATCCACACCGCTGTAAACTACTGTTCCACAGCAGATATACGGTTCATACTCCTCACGTTCTTCGATCGTGCATTCGTTCTCAATACAATCATCCATCACTGCAAACCTCTGGCATTCCTGTTTGACCAGGTTTCCATAAGGCATGGGGTGGCGCACAACAACTACTCTGAACCCCTTTTCCATTAACACATCAACGAGTCTTTGCGATGTGGGACTTTTTCCGGCACCGGTTCGAACCGCGCATACCGAGAACACAGGTTTTTTTGACTTGAGCATAGTACTTTGTGTCCCCATCAGGCGAAAATCAGCGCCTGCTGCAAGAACAAGGGAAGCTTTTTGCATAACCGTCTCGTGCGAGAGATCAGAATATGCAAGTATCACCTGGTTTATTCCGTGCTCTTTAATGAGTGTTGGCAAGCTTTCTTCCGGATATATTGGAATGTCCTTTTTATATAGAAAACCTGCAAGCTGCTTCGGATAAGAACGCCTTTCAATACCGGGTATTTGCGCAGCAGTGAATCCCACTACTTCATAATTGTCATCATTCCTGAAAAAAACATTAAAATTATGAAAGTCACGCCCCGCAGCGCCCATTATTATGACTTTTGTTCTCATATAATTACCTTGCACTTACAGGATTATTTGTATAATGATTTATACTCTTGTGCTGAATTCCTTAATAACGATATTTCTAGGAGTCCATCAAATCTTGTTTGATAATTCATAATCATTAGCTTAATAATTATGATAATTATTTATATTAACACTGTGATAATTATATATACCAGGAAGAACCATCAATTATTGAGGATTATTATGAAAGTTCGAGAAGTAATACAAGAATTTGTTCCCTGTGAAATATGCGGGAATGATGATCTAAAAAATTTCTATTTCCATATTTTTGTAGATAAAGGTTCCCAGCCATATGTAAAATGTTGCGAATGCGAAGAGGAATATTATTCCCATAAAGCAAAAGATGTTCTTACGACGCTAAAGGAATCAAGTAAAGTAAGAAAAAGTTCGAAAATTGCTTTCAATACCGGGATAAACATACCCTTAATAAATAAAGAGTCAGTTCATCCTCTTGTTAAAGTCCTGGCGAGTATATAGTTCCAAATATTCGCATTAACACGAAAAAACAACGAACTTGTACGAACAACAACGAACTCCGGTAGTGTGAGTTCGTTGTTGTTCGTTGCTTTTTTTTTATGTTTAATCATCTTCTGCGAATTTCTTGCTTGTATCTTCAACAAGCATGCTCTGAATTACTTCAGCATATGCGGGTCTTGCTATGAATACTCCGATAAGTACGCCCACTATTGTTATCACTGCAAATCCCCGGAGAGCTCCAAAACCCATGATAAGTAATGGTGACATAGCCACGAGTACTGTTGCTGCAGCTGAGAATATAATAGTGAACGCCTTGGTTAGTCGTGATTTATAGACTTTATCAGGTGGCATTGCCCCTCCTGCGAGCACTTCATCGGTAATTATAATCAGGTGGTCAATACCCGTACCTATGACCGCGATTATTCCTGTAATTGTGGGCAGGTCAAGCTGGAAACCAACCAGGGTCGTAAAGCCAAGGATCATAATGACTTCGCTAAAGGATGTTGCAAGCATCGGGATAACGATATTAGGCTGTTTGTATCTCAATGAAACAACAATTGCAACAAGGATCAGGGCAATTATTCCTGCGATCAATACCTGTGATTTGAACTTTGAGCCCAGTTCTGCAGAAACCTGCCCCGCACCAAGAACATCTACTTTTACAGGAAGCGCTCCAGCTCTTAAGTGGATCTGAAGCTGATTTGCCTTTTGTTGTCCTTCGTCCCCTGCTCCTGTTGTAGCTACAAGGTTTTTCACAGGAACGCTCTGGATATTCCTGGCAAGATCAGGAGACAATGGAGCATCAAATACTACATTTTCGTCAAGGGTCATTATCAAATTATGTGAGGAAGGGGCTGTGACCGCACCATATTGTATTGCAGCATCACGAAGAGCCGCTGCGCCTGCTTCACTGAGGACAAATGATACACCCCATACATCCTTATCTTTTTCAGGCAAGCCTGGAGTTATATCAGTGCCATAAAGAACATGTTCGGTTTCATTTCCGGTCACCTGTATGCGTATTTCGAATTTACCGGGTTTTGATGCGATATCTCGTGCCGTGTTTATATCTACTCCGGCAAGATCTATTAGAAGATAGTTATTACCTATCGTCCTGATAGGAATTTCCTTTAATCCCAGACTGTTAAGTTTTGTTTCAAGGATCTTTTTTGTTTCATCCCTTGTTTGTGCTGACACACCCACCGTGAATGGTGGAATTACTCTTCCGTCGACTGGTTTGAGGAGTATATTCAACTCATCTTCGGTGACAGTTTTTCTTATTTCAAATGTAAGCTGGTTACCGGGGATCCTCACAATTTCCGCTTTAAGATTATTCTCAAGATATCTCTGGATAGCAAATTCCCTGTTCGTCGCAAGTGAGATCCTTGTACCACCGTCAGGAGCCTGGGTTATAGTGGCTTTTCCGAATCCAAAGTTATCTATTGTTTTCTGGGTGGTTTGTTTGGAGGTGGTAAAAGTAATTGAATTATAAGTAGTCTCTTCTATTTTGATAGTCGGGTCATTGAGCAATTTTATGAACTCGCTCTGGATGATCTTTGCTTCATCTGCAGTTACCTGGGCAATAGCTCCCTGGAGCTGCAACTGGAGCCAGGACCCACCCTGGATATCAATACCATAGTTCAGGTTGCTACCAACGTTAATTTCACCGTTCTTATAAGAAACGGTCATTACAAGAATTGAACCCAGGAGTACTAATAACACTAAAAGAACTCGAGGCTTCTTATAAAAAGAAATTTCATCATTCATGTTGCCTGTCTCCTCTTTTTAGGTGTTTCTATTCTTTTTTCAGAAGGTTTGTATTTTTCCATGTACCATTTCAGGATACCAAGATTTGTCATCCAGGTATTTATTATGTCAGCGATCAAACCAAAAATGAGCACTATGGAAACATCTCTGATTATGTCAATTCGTGTGAATGACGAAAAAAGATACGAACCTGATGAAACCAGGAATAACGCTGTAAGTGCCGCAAGAGTTGTAATTGTCATGGTCATACCAGTTTTCATGGCGTCTTTTATCTTATCGTTCAATTCTCCTTTGCGTTTGAGAAGACGCGTTGTTAAAAGGATGTCAGTATCAACAGAATAACCAATCAGCATCAGAAGGGCAGCAACAGTACCCATAGATAATGCTATGCCGAACACATCCATCATCGCCAGTGCAAAAGCGATATCTGCAAACGCTGAAACGACAACAGCAACAGATGGAACGAATGTTTTGAATATTAAGAAGACAACGATAGCCATTCCCAGGAACGAGAACAATATGGCCTTAAGAGCCTGTCCCTGCAATGATTTACTGACCACTTCTCCCATTTGCCTGATCTCAACATTGGTATATTCTGAATTGATTTTATCAGTAACTTCAGTAAGTGCTGAATCTGTCATAGGTCCGAACTGGACCAATTTCCTGTCTCCTCCATACCCTCTTGCCTGGATTACTGGATATGCTGAAAAGTCCTGTTTTAGCTGGTCAGGAGTCTTTGTGCTATCAAAGATCATTGCCATCCCTCCCTGGAATTCCATTCCCAGTTCAACTGGAGATCCCGGGTCAGTAATCGTACCCTGTACAAAAAAAGAAGTGTAAGCCAGGATCAAAAGCGACACAATAAGCAAAATCACGGGATAAATTAACATTTGTTTGAAATTAAAGTTTTTAACATAAGAGTCAATCACTTTTTCATTGATTAAATTCATGGGGATCTCCTATCGACTATTTAAGATTGGCTTAAATTAGAACACAATGTATTTACCTTTTGCTGTTTGATATTATAAATTTCCCACATGGAGTGATGCGAATGTGCGTAGAAAGGTATAATAAGACATGGTTTCATTTAGCCGTTTGTTTACAAACAATTGGTGGGATGTGCACCTTTTTGGTGTTGATCCCGCAGGGATGTGGCCTTATCAAGGCTGAACCGTAAAACTAAACAGGAGAACACAATGAAATCAATGTATGCGTATATCAGAGACGCATGGAAGAAACCCGACGAATCCCAGGTCGGCGAATTACAATGGGAACGAATGCAGGTATGGAGGCGAGAACCTTTCGTAACAAGGGTCGAACATCCTACCAGACTTGACCGTGCAAGGTCACTTGGTTTTAAGGCAAAACAGGGAATAGTTGTTGCCAGAGTTAGAATAAGAAGAGGCGGCAGGCGTAAATCAAGATGGCAGCGCGGTAGAAGAACAAAGCACATGGGCGTTAACAAGATCACACCCGGCAAGAGCATCCAGAGTATTGGCGAGGAACGTGTTGCCCGCAGATACCCGAATATGCAGGTATTGAACAGCTACTGGGTCGGACAGGACGGAAAACACAAATGGTATGAAGTCATAGTAGTTGATCCAAACCACCCTTCAATAAAAAGTGACAAGAACCTGAAATGGATATGCAGTAATACCCAGAAAGGAAGAGTTTACAGGGGTAAGACCAGCGCAGGAAGAAAAGGCAGAGGCCAGAGACGAAAAGGCAAAGGAACTGAAAAGACAAGACCAAGTCTGCGTTCACATAATAATACTGGCAAATGAACGTACATCATATCACTTTTCGCGCTATCGTTGCTGCGACTGAAAGTGATGACAGGGTGAAAACCGCCCTGTCACTATTTCTTTTTAATAATGAGACAAAGGCAACGCTAACTGAAGGTCATTTCGGGAATCCAATAATTATTCTTGAGGGAAGGAACAGGGGAAAGGACATTGCTCGTTTTATGGAGGTTGTAAAGTCAAACCTTAATATAACTGAACTTGAGGCACTAAAAAAGGAACGCTGCGAGCGAATCGATGATGAATGTTGTTTTCATATACGATTCGATAAACAGGCAGCCTTCGGGGGAAAAGTCAGGATCGCAACAACATCGGATGCGATCATTGCGAAAATCAAGCTAAAAGTGTATCCTGCCAGACGCGAGAACGCGATCATTGCGGCAGAAAGCCTTTTTGCGATCAAATCACTCCCATCTCTGTCAACCTCTCAGGCAAATACTTATCCGTAACATAATCCAGGCCCTTCCCCGCGAAAGCCTGCTGCTCAGCTTTCTTCCCGATCTTTAGCATCAGGTTTATCTGGTCTTTCCAGTACGGCGTATCAAATCTTGGATCTGTAAGCTCGCTCTCAAGCGCCTTGATGTCCTGATCATTGAGCTTGTCCGTTGAAAGTTCATATTCAACGATATCCGTTGCCTGCACACCGATGAATTTGGCGGCAGGAGTTGCCATGAACTCGGAGAGGTGTGCGCTCTTGATGGCGCCATAGGCTACGCTTGCATAAATACGGAAGCTCCAGGGGTCACCGTCTGTAAAAACAACAACGGGAAGCTTGAGTTCTTCGTTCATTCGTTTTATGATGCGCCTTGTGCTTCGTGCTGGCTGGCCTTTTAGATGAACGAGGATGGCATCATATTTTTCATCAAATCCGTTCTCGATAAGCCTGTCCTGCATACCGCCTGTTTCAATGGCGATAATGAATTTCGCATCATGCTCCACGAATTTTATAGTCTCCACGTTATAAGGTATCTGGTATCCTGCCTCGCCAACCTCATCCTGGCAGTGCATGGTACGATCGCCGCGCTTTGTCAATTCCTTGATCTTGATAGGGCCGTACAATGTCGCGCCATTTTCTTCTGGTCGCACATGGAAATCCTCTCGTTGCAATCCGGTTATTATCTCAAGATCTTCTATCAGGTGGTCGCTTTCGGATTGTTCATTGAATTTTGCGATATCCCAGTTCTCGCTGATATAATACAATTCTCTCAGGGTCGAACTTCTGTTCTGGTCAAGATGCCCTTTCATCAGGAGTTCCACAACATGCGAAGTCTTAAGAAGCTGAGTTGCGCCTTTTACGGTTTTTGCGCTTCGCATGCTTTCGCTGTCGCCATAGACCCACACATCGCTGTCAGTGTTCAATTCGATGTTCTTCTTGGTGCGCGAAGGCAATGTAATATGAGGTATGGTCTCACTCTCGAATTGATCATAGAAATCATAGATCAGTTTCTTAAGAGTTGTCTTTGAGAGGGAATCGCGTATCTGCTTATTTGTTAACTCAGTTTCATTCATACATTCACTGCCTTTGCCCCTGTTATAAGTTCACTCTCTATTCCTTCAACCACAAGCTGCGGGAGTTTTGCAGCTTCATCCGCGTTCATTTCTATTTGATACATAATGGCCTTTTGCTCACCCGGCTTAAGAGAGATCTTCCATACATGATCGATCTGCGTTCCCACTGGGATAATTTTAGGCGCAGGGCTTGGTGATCCTATCGAGCATGGAAGTGACTCATGCACATTGAAATGATGTGTTGAGTCGCCGTGGTTCTTCAAGCGTATCTCCACTTCACAGCCATTCCCATTTTGGTTTATAACGCGCTGGCAGAATACATTCTTCATAATTTTTGCAACGATCGGTCCAATATCAGGAGTTGGACGCTCAAGTATTTCCCCCACTTTTTTTGCAATGCGCGGGAGGAGCACATTGATGACTTCTTCTTTTTCACGCCTCTTTTCAAGATTATCCTGCCTTGAAAGGTACAGCTTAAGCCGGCGCGCCACGTCCTTAAGAGCAAGTTCCACCTCTGCTATGATCTCAGGGACATCGGCGATGGCTTCTTTTGATTCTGAAGTAAAAGGAATATGCGTTGATGCCACATGCACCAATATTATCGCAGGGCCGATAGGGATTGAACCCCCTGGCTGGTTTAATGAATACGTCCTCCAGCTAAGATTCTCAATAGCATGCGTTATTGCACATGCTCCCTGCTGGTAGAGAAGAGGTACGCGATTTGCAAACCGAAGAATTTCCACTTTGTCTTCTTTGGAAAGCTTCCCGCCGTAAGCAATTCCAGCTTCCACAAGGAAAGGATGACCATTATGCACCGAAGCAGGACGGGTGGTGGTCTCAATGAAATCCACAATATGTTCTTTCCCAACACCTTTTCGGATAAGCTCCTCAGTTATGGGAGAGAGACAATCCGTGGAAGGCGCCAGTATCTTTGCTCTTTTGAATGCTTCATGAAGCCTCTTTGCTTCATCAAGTGCAATATTTTTTGGGTCGGTTTCGGGGCTTATGCCTGCTTTTGTGCAGATATCGATTGCTGTCTTTGCACCAATTCTTGAAAAGGAGGTTCGAAGGAATGATTCGAGTTTGTCGCTTTCGCTATACCGAAGCATCTTCATAAGCGTTCCCAGTTCAATGCCATGTGGATGCGGTAAGATCTCAACAGCCTGCAAAGGTTGTTTGTCGGTGGCTCGATCAAAGATCACCTGGTTGTTATCAGGCTCGATAAAAGTGATCCTGGCATGGGGATTTACGATCGCAGTATCTTTCAGGTATTCATAGACCGATTGCCTGCGCCCTTTTGCATATGAAGCTTCCATCTCAAGTTCAATTCGCGTTCCCCTCAGCCTGTCCCATTCTACGATCTTATCTTTTAGTATCTCAGGTTCATTGGTCTGGGTGTTTATAAGAAGCTCAAAATAATGAGCAGGAGCATCCCGGTCGATCTTGGAAATGATCTTTACCGGCCTTCCGGAAGTCAACTGTGAATAAAGAACAGTTGCTGAAATACCTATGCCCTGCTGGCCGCGGCTTTGCTTGACAGCATGAAAACGTGAGCCATAGAGTAATTTTGCAAAAACCCTGGGGATCTGTTCTCTGACTATCCCGGGACCATTATCCTCGACGATGAGAGTTAAATTCGTTTTTGATGTATTTTCAAGCTTAATAAAAATATCCGGAAGGATCCCTGACTCTTCGCATGCATCCAGGGAGTTGTCTACCGCTTCCTTGACTGAAGTTAACAGGCTTCTTGTTCCTGAATCAAAACCAAGTATCTGCCTGTTCTTTTCGAAGAATTCAGCGATACTAATGGCCTTTTGCTTTTTTGCAAGTTCATCAGCAATGACCATTAAGCATCCTTAAAGTTCAGCGCCTACTATTGTTTGTGTTGCAGTGATATTTTCACTTTCTCTTATTGTATCAACGAGTTTATTCAAGGCGCTTAATCCTTCTACATTGCTAATTACGACGAAATCATACTCTCCGAACACATGATATACATCTTTTATCCCTTTTATTTTAACCAGCTCATTATAAGCTGTTTTTTCCTGTCCTGGTACAACATTTACGAGTGTTACTCCGATTACCATTTCTTATCTCCATTAATTATCTTTTGATACGTTTATAAAGTAAAATATAGTCATCAACAGGATATTTCCTGAGATGACTAGTTTTAAATCTATTTGGCCAATTTTACGGATTTTCCTGTTGCGTGACAGTCTGCGCAGAATTTTGGCTGATGACAATCATTGCAAACCTGTCCTATCAAGACCTTTGATTTATGTGTATTCAACCAATCGCTCGGATGCTGACCCTGATGACAGTCTGCACAAAGGTTTTGTTTTATTCCGGGTGAATGCATTACCTCGGAATGACAGTTGTAGCATGCTATCTTATTGTTTGTGACATGGTTCTTGTGCACAAACTCAAAATCATCATATCTTGCTACTCTTTCCGGATTATAATGGCATGAATTGCATTTATCCTTGGAAACAATATCATTTGCACCGATTGAAATATTTATATGGCATGTCTGGCAATGCGCTCCACGGTCAAGGTGGCTTGTATGGTTGAAGTTAGTATAATTCCTGTGCATTTCCCTTGGAGGACCATGACATGATGGACATCCTGAGATTGAACTATCCACTGGAACATCCCTGAAGTGGCAGGTAAAGCATGTTGAAGTGGTTACAACAATATGACCCACGTCATTCTGGACAATATTCGGATGACACTGGGAACATGAAGGGTCAGATACCGATTGGTGTTCTTTCATACCTATAACCAGCATAGAATGGCAGCTTGTGCATGTTAATGTAATATTTCTATTTGGTTTTAGCAAATGATTCTTATGGCTAAAGTTCACGCCTGTGAATGGAACATCCACGGAAAAAATGTGTGTTTCATGGCATACCAGGCAGTTTTTATCCATGACTTTTGCATATAACTTTCCAGAGTATTCTTCAACTGTAGTCTCATAGCTGTAGAATTGCATGAGTCCATTGAGCTTACCTTTTATATGACCTAACACACCTGGTTCATAATGGCATTCTACACATCTCACATCTGTATGGGATGAACTTCTCCATGAATCATAATAAGGCCTCATAATATGGCAATTTTTACCGCAGAATGCTGGATTCTCTGAGATCTCAAGTACTTTTGCGGAAATAATAATTATAGTAAAAAGCATCACTATAAACACTATTATAATTGGCAATTTGTACTTAGAAATCCGATGTTTGATAACGTCAATTAATGATATTTTATCCATTATAAATCCCTTCAAATTTTTCTAATAATATATAATGTTGCGAATAAACCAAGGACCATGACGATTCCGAACCCTGGAACAGATGGAGCTGTTGGCTCAACTTCGCTTAATTTATTCTGGCCTTTCCTGGCAGAATCTATCCCGCTCTGGATCTGTATATCAAAAGCTTTGAGGTTAAAGCTATGCCAGAGGGATGGAACATCTTTTATAACAAATGTTGCTTTATCCAGATCCTTCTGAGCTGAAGAGACATCCATTCCTTTTGCCTTTGCATCAGATAAGGAATTACTCAGGGCCATTATTTCATTTTGTAATTCATCCGCCATTTCAAGAGCGATTTTCGCATCGTTTGGAACATTTGCAGATGAAGGCATATCTCTTACATTATGACATACGCTGCACAGTGGTAAGAGTTCAGATGCCTTTAATACTTTAAAGCTGTGGGGTTTATGACATGTGGCACAGGACGGGGCGCTTGCTTCTGCTCTTAATCTTTCAAAGTGCATAGTGTTCTTAAAATGATCTAATTCTGTACTATGACATTTCCCGCATGTTTCAGGAATATTCTTAAAATAAATAGGGCTTTTGGGGTCGGTCACATTCTTCATAGTTGAATGTGCTTCTGATTCAGTCGTTACATCAGGGTTCCCACCATGGCAGGCATCGCATGTAACAAAATAACTTGAATGTATGGAATCAGACCATCGCTGGAAATTTTCGGACGGTTTTTTCACAGTCACATTTTCGTGACAGTTTATGCACGAATTATTAAGAGCATCAAGATCGACCGCTCCAGCAGGAACGATTAAAAAAATTAATACGATCAATAATAAATTTAAACACGTTGAACTATACAGTGAAGAATTTGATTTAGTATTTTTGAGGGTCATTTTTCCTTCTCCATTATCATGATTCTTAATTTCCTTTTTAAAGACAGAATTGTACCCGTTTTTTTTTTGTTCCGTCTACAGGGGAAGGATGTGATGATTCTGGAGAATAAAAAGGTTGCTATTATATTCAGAAGAATTCACAATTTACAGCAATACCAAAATCATAAAGACCATAACTTATATTTTAACTAAAGGCTATTTAGACAAAAAAATAGATATTGGTTTTTTAAGTTATGGCTACTAAACGAGACTATTATGAAATACTGGGGGTGGATAAGAAAGCTTCAGCGGATGATATCAAGTCAGCATATCGCAAGTTAGCAATGCAGTATCATCCGGATAAGAACAAATCCCCGGATGCTGAAGAGAAATTCAAGGAAATATCTGAGTCATATGCTGTCCTTTCAGACCAGAAAAAGCGCCAGCAATACGACCAGTTCGGTCATGCCGGCATCGATATGCGGTATTCGCAGGAGGATATATTCAGGGGCGTTGATTTTGAGGATCTCTTCCAGGGTTTTGGAGGGGGGGGAAGAGGCAGAGGTGGAATATTCGATATAATCTTCGGGAGTGGTGGGCAGCGTGGAGGGCCAAGCAGAGGTTCTGATATTCTCTATGAATTATCTATTAATCTTGAGGATGCAGCCTTTGGTAAATCGGTGGAGCTGGAAGTCCCCAGAACAGAAAACTGCGATACATGCCATGGAAGCGGGGCAAAACCCGGAACTTCCCCAAAAAAATGCTCTACATGTAATGGAAGCGGCCAGGTTAACAGGGCGCAGAACACACCCTTTGGGAGATTTATGACTTCTTCAACCTGCGGGACATGCCATGGAGCCGGCAGCGTGATCGATTCTCCGTGTATTACATGTCATGGTTCCGGTCATGTCCAGAGGAGGAGAAAAATAGAAGTAAAGATCCCACCTGGCGTTGATACAGGTTCACGACTCAGGGTAACAGGAGAAGGTGAAGCCGGAGAGAAAGGCGGACCCAACGGCGATCTTTATGTGGAAATGAATGTGAGACCACATACTATTTTTACACGAAATGATAATGATATTGTGATGGAAGCGTCTATCAGTTTTACGCAGGCTTCATTGGGGGATGAAATAATTGTCCCAACCCTTGATGGAAAAGCCGAGATGAAAATACCTGCGGGAACGCAGAACGGAAATGTGTTCAGGCTTAAAGGAAAAGGAATTCCCAGCCTTTATAATTCAGGAAAAGGAGATGAGCTTGTAAAGATCAAGGTCATTGTTCCAACAAAGATGACCGATAGGCAAAAAGAGTTATTGAGGGAATTTGCACAGATCAGCGGTGAAAAAACAAAGAGTAAGAGTATTTTCGATAAAGTAATGGATCATATTTAAATAAGGACAGATGGATCAGCTTTCAAGCAAAGTCAGCGACCTGATCCATTCACCTTTTGGTTCTCTTTTTGTTCCCACGACCAGACGTTTTATATTTCCAACGATCTCAAGCATTCCCCGGGCCTCAATTTTTTCTCCGACAAGCGCCTGACCGGCATAGGTATGGGTATATGACAATACATACTCTATTTCTGGATGATCAATTTTATATATTGCAGGGCTGTCGAATGAAAAATCAGCATTGGTGATCGTAGCTTCAATGGTCATCATACCTATGTCTTTTCCTCTCTTGCAGGGTACAATATCTTTCCAATCCCTGACATAAAGAAGATCGAAATAAGTATCGCCGACCATACCCCTGTTCCCTTTTCTTTTCTCATGGATCAAGAATTCATCAAGAGGAATGTCAGGTTTTCGTTTATTATAAATATCGATCCACATTTCATCGCTTATTTCGGTAATTGGATCTTTCTTTTCTTTTTCGCGTTTTATTATATCTCTCGCAGTGAACCATGAATTCCCATATACTATAAAATCAATGTCAGAGGACTCAATTTCAAGGCCGGCAAGAAGAGAACCTGTAACCCCCATTCTTTCAGGAGTGACATATCTTTCAAGACATCTTACAATTGTTTTTACTTTTTCATTCCTATTTGCAACCAGGGGAAGAATCTTATCTGGAGCAAGAATCTCTTTTACAGAATCCCATGGCACTATATGAACATCGCTTACCCATTCAGGACGCGACGTTTTCATGAAAATGAAGGAATCATCAAAATCCATTTTACGGTATTTTTTTATAGTCCCTCTGGCACCTTTCGGGTCAGGGATATACCTCAGTATGGAACGGATACCATCTTCGTGAGAGTAATCCGCAACAGCGAATATCCAGTCATCTTTTGTGATTATGAAATCACGCAGGCGTGTTCGAAGCATTAAGTTCTTTACAGGATATGGATTATATAAAGGATATGCATTTTATTTTAATGGATTTTTTTAGCAAAGTTTTAAATAATGAACGGACAATTACGAAATAAGATTTAAATCTATTCTGGAAAAAATGTTTACGGTAATTAAAAGTTTAATCAATTTCTGCCAATCATTATTTTCCATTTTAGATGAAGATCGAATGTTAAGGATGTGTAAATTTTGAGTGAATATCAGGAAAAAGTTGCTCCGGTAAAAGTCGGAGAAAGCTACGATGTATCGATAGATGACCTTGCAAAAGAAGGCGACGGAATTGCAAGAGTAGAGGGCTTTGTTATCTTTGTGCCACAAACAAAAGTTGGCGACAAGGTAACTATAAAAGTCAACAAAGTAATGCGAAAATTCGCTATCGCAGAAAAAACGACTTAAAGTCGTTTTTCTGTTTTTTTCTTATAATTTTTTAGCTATTTTTTCATCAGTTCTCGTTGGTTTTTTTTCACATCATTGAAAAAATTCATAAGTGAATACTTGACCCTATCTGGTTCAACATCAATGATCTCAGAGCGTTCTTCTTCCGGGAAATATTTATTGACCGAATATTTGCCATAGCGTTTGGAAGATGAAGATGTATAACGCCCATCAAGCAGCACTCTTGCCCCATAATCATCAGGTGAACGCACTACACGCCCCATAGCCTGTCTTACTTTTCTTATAGTGGGGATTTCAATAGCATATTCCCATCCGTGCCCGAATTCAGAGTCATACGCAGATTCAACGGCGCGAGTCCTGTCATTCAGGGCAGGGTATCCAACACCCACGATTACAACAGTCCTTCCCCTACTTTGTTTATAATCCACACCTTCTGTTAATGTTCCCCACATATAGGATATAAGTACAGCTTTTTTCCCGGATTCACCCAGCTTGAAAAATTCATCCCTGATAGGTTGTGCTGAAACTCCAATTTCATCGAGGAATATGGGAACATCACAATCTATCCTGTTCCTGTACTGGGTGGCTTCAAAAAAACTCGGGAAAAATATGATCACATTCCCATCAGTTTGCTCAATTATATCATTCAGGACTTTTGTGATGATCTGTTTTGTCTGGGGATTGTCCCTGTCCTTTGAAAACAGGGCAGGAACAGAGGCTGCTATCGTAATGCGCTTTTCCCTGGGGAATGTGAGTCCGAAGGACAATTCACGCGTTTCCCGGGCGATCCCGAGCGTTGCTTTTATGGTCTCAAAAGGAGCAAGCGTGGCTGACATAAGGATAGCTGAATGAACTGAGTTAAATAATGGTGCTGTGACATTCTTGGGGATGCAGGTGAATAATTCAAGCCTCCCTGAGATGTCATAATTCTGCCTTTTCACGTTCAGGATAGGATAATAGCTTTTATCATTTGAGAATTTGACATAATCTGAAAGGAAGATCGCTGCATTTAAGCTGCTGCATATTTTCTTGATCGGGCTTTTACCTTCATTAAATTGCTTTTCATTTAACGCATCGATCTTTAACCCGAAACTTCTTAAATGTTCGATCGCTTCATTAATTTTTTTTATACCCGCTTTTTCAAGGGCCACCATAAGTTTTGCCCTGAACATGTCCGTTCGCTCTTGCGGGTCAGCTACCCTCAGGTCATACCAATCCTTGCCTATTCTTTCACGTTTGCCAAACTCCTTATCAAGAAGTATATTATACGTCGATCGTATGGTTTCAAGAAGGGTAACGAGAAGTGTCCTGGCATCCTCTGAAATCGTAGTATCCCCGTTCCCTTCGATCTCATCAATAGCCCTGTTGATAGTGTATTCTGTGAGGGTCATCGAGGAATGGGAACGCGCAGCAGATTCGATATTATGTGCTTCATCAAAGATGGTTATTACATCCGAGAGGCCTTTATCGAGCCATCCCAGGACATTGGTACGGATGTCCTCATCAAGAAAATGATGGAAATTACAGATCAATAGGTCAGCTTCTTTCATATAGCGCTTCAGAAGTTCATATCCGCATGTGTTATTCGATAATGCCCAGTCTGCTACTTCTTCAGGTGTGCGCACACTTGCAAAAAGCCAATCTCGAAAATCATCTGTGTCTTTCTTTAGCATTTCAAGAAGCATATCACATGAGTTTTTTTGTGTTTCATGGATAAGTTTTTCTTCCCTGTCGATCTCGGTGCTTAATTCCCTCTGTACCTGGATCAATGTTGGGTCTTTGTCCCTTTTTAGCCTGTCTTTTACAGATCGTGCTTCATTTTTCAATTGCCCGAAGTCTTTTTCATGTTCAAGCAATTTATAGGTATTTTCTCTTTTTGCACTGCATGTATCATAATCCATTCCGGGTTTCGGGCACATTAGCATCTTGCCTTTCAGGACAACGACTTTGATATCAACTTGCTTTCTTATTTCCCTGGCTTCTTCTATGAATTGAGCCATCTGCTGGTGGACATTCGTGGCAATGACGACTGTTTTTTTCTCTATTTTCCCTATATGAAGAGCAGGCGCAAGAGAACTCAGGGTTTTACCTGTACCGCATGCTCCTTCAAACAGGACAATTTTCTTTTTGAGGAGGGCTTCATTGATGGTGACCATCGCTTCCAGCTGGTTTGGATAGCATGATCGTTTGGGAAAATAGCGGAGAAAGTCCTGTGTCATCGGCGACTATAAGATTTAACATAATATAAACTATATCGCAAATTTATCTTTACTTTCCTGTTTTTTCTATGATACTAGTATTTATATAAGAAGTAAACATAACAATATCTAGATATAAAACTGTTACTGTATTGGTGGTAAAAATAGGATGGATTAAAGTGAAAAACAAAACGTTAAAGGGGAAAAAATGAATTCGATGGCTGTTGTAAGGGCAGATGACGCATCTAAAGTAAAAATTGCATTATATGATCTGATAAGATATGCAAAATTGACTTTTTCCGATGGGGCGCGAAAATTAGACCCGACTTTTGCAGATAACATACTCACACATATAATGAAAAGTCCGCTAAGAGCATGTTGTTCGGCAGCTGCGATAGTTCCACTTGAAGACCAGGCCAGCGTTGCCATCGGAAGACTTCGAAAGATCCATCCTCCGGCACACGTGATAATTGTGAGCCCCAGGCATGAGATATATCATGAGCTGGAAAATTATGTTGATATATTGCCAGAGATTGACCTCAGTTTCGATCAAAATGCTGCTTTTGAACAGGTCGGCGAGATGGTTGAAGTTTAGTATTTTAATTTTTTTCTGAAACAATATCTCAAACTAAATCACATACTTTTTAAATATGGAAGTTATTTACATCCTTAAAAAAAGGGTGTAAGATGACATTAAATGCAATACTGATAACCGGAAGAACAATAAACCAGGGAGCGACTATCGAGAACAAGACGTCCCTGGATTATCAGGAAGCGACCGCTTTATGTGAATTGAACTCAAAGGATATAGGCATCCTTGGGATAAAACCAGGAAGCCAGATATCTGTAAAGACAGATCACGGTGATGTGGTCGTAAAATTAAAAGAGAACAATGGCAATCCTGACGGCATGGCTTTCATTCCCATGGGGCCGTGGGCAAATGCTGTTGTTGATCCTGATACAAAGGGCTGCGGGATGCCAGGATTTAAAGGAATAAAGGCGCGGTTAGAGCCTACTGATAAAAAAATATTATCCATGAAAGATTTGATCGCGAGGTATAAGTAATGACAGTAATAACAGATGCACTTTGCCCTTTTTGCGGCTGTTTGTGCGATGACCTGACCATTGTTGTGGAAAACAACAAGATAACTGATATTAAAAACGCCTGTAAACTGGGCTCGGCAAAAATAATGGGGCATCACAGAATAGAAGCCCCGATGATGAGGGCTGATAAAAAATCCGAGTTCAAGGAAGTTTCTTATGACGAAGCCATAAATGAGGCAGCTTCGATACTATTTAAATCCAAAAGGCCTTTAATGTATGGCTGGGCGTCAGCTGTGTGTGAAGTTCATAAAAAAGGGATCTTACTTGCAGAGGAAGTAGGGGCGATAATCGATAATACAGCGACAGTATGCCACGCGCCATCAACACTTGCCGTTCATGAAAAAGGTCTTCCCACAGCCACCCTTGGCCAGGTAAAGAACCGCTCAGATGTGGTTGTATTCTGGGGAAGCAATCCTGTCCATGCCCACCCAAGGCACATGGGACGATATTCTGTCTTTGCAAAAGGATTCTTCCAGGAAAAAGGGCGTAAAGGACGAAAAGTTATAGTGGTTGACGTCAGGAAGACTGAAACTGCATCCATGGCAGATGAATTCGTACAGGTGCAGCAGGGAAGCGATTACCTTGTTATTTCGGCTCTTCGCGCCATACTTTCAGGGCATGCGGACGTTGTACCAGAATCAGTTGGCGGCGTTACAAAAGAGCAGCTTTCAAAACTTGTGGATACACTTAAGGCTGCAAAATTCGGCGCGGTCTTTTTCGGTATGGGTCTTACCCAGAGCATATCCAGATACAAGAACATAGACAATGCCATTTCACTCATAACAGAGTTGAACGCATATACAAAATATGTAATAACACCCATGCGCGGACACTATAATGTCACAGGTTTCGGACAGGTATGTTCATGGGAAACAGGTTTTGCCACTGCAGTTGATTTTGCCCGAGGCGCTCCATATTATAATCCAGGCGAGACCGCTGCGAACGATGTGCTGATGAGAAAAGAAACAGATGCTGCAATGATAATCGCTGGTGACGCAGGCGCTCATTTCCCGGCAGATTCTGTGCGCCATCTTGCAAGGATCCCCGTGGTCCAGATCGACCCATACTGGAATCCAACAACAGAGGTCTCCAATGTGGTCATTCCCGTAGCGATCTGCGGCGTGGAGGTTGAAGGCACAGCATACAGGATGGATGGAGTATCCATGCGGATGAGGAAGATGATCGAACCTACACTTCCAACAGATGTTGAGATTCTTGAAAAGATAACGCAACGTGTGAGAGAATTAAGGGGTGAATAAAATGGAACTTCTTATAAAGAATGGCGCGGTCGTTGACCCGGTAAATGGCAATAAGGGAGATAAAACCGATATTTCCATAAAAGATGGCAAGATCGTGAAAACAGTTAGCAGTAAAGCAACTATAATTGATGCAGGCGGAAGACTGGTCATGGCAGGGGGCGTAGATGCACATTCCCACATAGCAGGTGCAAAAGTCAATGTGGGACGAATGATGCGTCCTGAGGACAGCAGATCAGGTATTTCACCCAGGACAAAAATAACAAGACCATGCACAGGATACACAGTGCCTAATGTCTATGCAATGGGATATCGCTATGCACAGATGGGTTATACAACAGTTTTTGAGGCTGCACAGGCTATTATGAAAGCCCGTCATACGCACGAGGAACTTGAAGAAATACCCATAATCGACAAAGGCGCGCTCACGCTTTTTGGGAGCAACTGGCCTACAATGGACTTTGTGCGCGAGAAGGACATGGATAAGCTTGCTGCTTATGTGTCATGGGGTCTTCTTGCAAGCAGGGGATTTGGCGTCAAATGCGTAAATCCAGGCGGCGGCGAGATGTGGGGCTTTGGCAAGAACGTAACAGGTATTGACGATGTTGTCCCTGGTTTTGATGTGACCCCAAAAGAGATCATAGTATCCTTGATGAAAGTCAATGAGATGCTGGGACTTCCGCATTCTGTGCATCTACACTGCAACAATCTTGGAAATCCTGGAAATTATAAGACCACCCTTGCGAGCATGGAACTGGCCAACCAGGTCAAAGCCAGCAAGAAAAGGCAGGTAATGCACGTCACTCATTTATTGTTCAATTCATGGGGCGGCACCAACTGGGGGGACTTTGAATCAAAGGCTGATGAGGTCGCTAATTTCCTGAACAATCACAAAAATGTAACAGGTGATATGGGACAGATGATCTTTGGAAGCGCAACGACCATGACCGCGGATGGTCCAAAGCAATATGCCAATGCAAAATTATTGCATGCTAAATGGAGCAATGGGGATGTTGAACTTGAGGATGCATCGGGCGTTGTGCCAATTTATTATGTAAAACAGATCTCAGTTCATGCTATCATGTGGGCTATAGGTCTTGAACTTGCTTTACTGACAAAAGACCCGTACCAGATGCTTTTGACCACTGACCATCCCAATGGCGGGCCGTTCGTGAATTATTCGGAAGTCATAGCACTTCTTATGAGCAATAAGAAGCGCCAGGAAGAGATCAAGACGGTACATGAAGCAGTACATGCAAAGAATAAATTGCCCGGGCTTGATCGTGAGCTGGATTTCAGTGAAATAGCCATTATGACAAGAGCTGGTACAGCTAAGGTTTTAGGGCTTCTTGATACGAAAGGTCATCTTGGCGTTGGAGCAGATGCTGATATTTCAATATATGATATCAAACCTGACCAGATAGACCCAACAGTTGAGCATGCAAAGATAAAGAGCGCATTCTCTTCAGCTGCTTATACGATAAAAGGCGGCAATGTTGTGGTGAAAGATGGACAGATCACAGCAACGCCTCTGGGAAGGACATACTGGGTCGATGCAAAAGTCCCGCAGCAGCATCATGATGAAATGATGAAGGATATTGTCAAGAAATTCAAGAATTATTATTCTATGCAACTTGCAAATTATATGGTGCAGGATGAATATCTCACTCACCAGCAGGTTGTAAAAGCCGGAATCATTCCTGCGGAGGTGAACTAATGCAGACAGTTACATTAAAACCAAAGAAAGAAATAAAAATATCAGTTGAGGGTGAAAATATATCTGCGGATATATTTTCAGGGAAGACTGAAAAAGAGATACATGCGCTTGTTGCATGGATGGGGAATCAGAAGACAACGATCGGAGAGTTATTCTCTGTAAAAGTGGAAGGTTCAGGTCCAGCAGCAGACACAAAGATCATTCTTGAAGGTGACTTCTCACGTGTAAAGAGGATCGGCGAAGGAATGACCGCTGGCCTGATATTGATAACTGGTAACGTGGACATGCACCTTGGCGCGAAAATGAGTGGCGGGAAAATCTCAGTAAAAGGCAATGTTGACTCCTGGGCAGGGCGGGAAATGAAAGGCGGCGAGCTTATTATTGAAGGAAATGCTGCTTATTACCTTGGCGCCGGATATCGCGGTGAGAGCTGCGGCATGCGCGGTGGCAAAATAACCGTAATGGGCAATGCACTTGATTTCGTTGGCGAGCATATGTGCGGCGGTGAGATCATAGTGAAAGGGAACACAGGCATACTTCCTGGATTGAGCAACAATGGCGGAAAGATCGTGATCGGTGGCAATACCAGCCGTCCCGGGAGCGAGATGTCAAAAGGCACAATAATCGTGAATGGAAAAGTGGAAGAGATGATGCCAGTCTTTAAGCTTGAAGGCGATGAGATTGTGGATGGCGTAACCTATAAAAAATATACAGGTGATGTTATTGGCAATGGGAAAGGCCTGTTGTATGTGAAATGAATTGCATCAGTAATATAATAGAACACGGATCGCGCGGATTTTCACGGATTCGTGGAAATCCTGGTATTGCTAATCGTAAAAAATGTCACATTTGAAAAATATCAGGATAAACTCTCAGAGCTCCATATTTTTATTTGTAATACTTTTGATCGGTCTTATTGTAAGACTCTTTACATTTTCACAGGTGTTTGAGCAGGGTAGGATCGTTTTTCTTGAGACTGACCCTTATTACCATATGTGGAGGGTATTTTCGTTTATTGATACATTCCCCGGAACATTTTTTTTCGAACCATTCATAAATTATCCATATGGTGCAATTATTGGATGGCCGCCCCTTTTTGATCAAACTATAGCGCTTGTATCTATAATTGCTGGTTTTGGCAGTCCGGGCGTACACCTTATTGAAACAATAGGCGCTTTCACTCCTGTTATATTAGGAATATTTTCGATAATTTCGGTATATTATATCTCAAAAGAAATTTTTAATGAGCGTGTTGGTCTTTATAGCTCTCTTTTACTTGCAGTGATGCCAGCGCATGCCCAGATTTCATTTTTGGGATTTGTTGACCATCATATTTCAGAGGTTCTGATCTCAGTTCTTGCATATTTGTTTTTCATCATGTCATTAAAAAATGAATTCAATAAGTTTTCAATCTTATCAGGGATCATTATAGGATTATCTTTCCTTACATGGATCGGTGCTCCTATATTTATAGGAATAATTTTATTGTATATAATATTTCAATTCATCCAGAACAGAAAATCCAATGTTGGATCTGATAATCTTCTAAAAAGTGGAATTATTTCATTTTCCATTGCCTTTTTTACGATCATATTGTTTTATCTCTGGACACCATGGCAAAAAGCATTACAATTCGGGACACTTTCATATTTCCAGCCTTTATATGTCATAACTTGTGCAGTAATAGTGATCTTTTCAGGGTTAACTTTCCGCATTTTGAAAGATAAGAAATGGTATTTATATCCACTATTACTTATAATAAGTTTTTTATCTTTATTTAGCGTCATATCCTTAACCGTGCCTTCTTTTTATGACAGTTTAATGAATGGTATAGGATATTTACTCAGGGATGCACCTGTATTAAAACAAATAGTGGAGGCTCAGCCATTATTTTATACATTTGACGGGGTCTTCCTGGGGTGGCAATTTTTCAGCAATCCTGTCTGGCATCAATTCGCATTTAGTTTCTATTTTGCAATAATCGGGTTTTTCTTTTTATTATATTGTTATCGAAAAGGAATCGATCAAGGAACATTGTTCTTTTTGATCTGGACATTAATAGTCCTGGCGCTTGCCCTGTACCAGAGGCGCTTTTCATACATGCTGTCTGTTAATATTGTGTTATTGTCAGGATTCTTCTTAGATAAGATAATATTTCATGTTAATAATATTATTAAAAATAGTTCTAAATTTAAATATTCTGGCCTGAAATCAGGTCATATAGCATTGGTCATTCTTGCCATTCTTGTTATTCCAAACGCTATACAGGCATATAATATGGCTCAGTCCCCACCAAAACCAACAGATGACTGGTACGATTCTTTGACCTGGTTGAGGGAAAATAGTCCGGATCCTGGAAAAAGTCCCCAATATGGCATTATGACATGGTGGGATTATGGGAACTGGATCCTGTATATTTCAAAACGTCCGGTGGTGGCTAATAATTTCCAGATAGGCGGGGATGAAGCTGCAAGATTTTTTGTTGAACCAGATGAGATAAATGCGAACAGTATGATGAATAAGCGAAAAGCAAGGTATGTTATCGTTGATCACAGGATGGGATTAAATAAATTCCAGCAGGGAAACCAGGTCGTATTAAAAGGGACATTCATGGCTATTGTGAGTTTTGCAGATAAGGATATTGGAATGTTCCTGGATGGAAACAATCTTCCAAATGTAGATTATGCCAGGTCTATGTATGCCAGGCTTCATGTTTTTGATGGGAATGGGCTTCGAAATTACAGGATGATATATGAATCAAATGAAACACATTATAATTTGATGGATAAAATTACTAAGAATATTAAAATCTTCGAATATGTAAAAGGCGCCAAAATTATAGGAAATTCATCATCCAATGGGACTTTACTGATCAAAGGAACAATTATTACAAACCAGGAACGTGAATATGATTATTTCCAGGAAACAAAAGCTGATGAGAAGGGATATTTTGAATTTATTGTTCCATATTCCAGTGATAGCCCTTATCAGACTCGATTATTAAAAGATTATAACCTGAAATATGATAATTCAAGTATTTTTGTTCAAGTAACGCAGAACGATATTATGAATGGAAGGGTAATTAAGGTGAACTAAATGCTCATTTTGAATATTTCTTGAATTCATATTACTGTAGCTGCAATCTCCTCTACCAGATAAACACCTTTCCCTTTGTGTGCCAGAAAATGGAAACTATCCTTTGAATCAAAAAAAATACTTCCTCCATTATAGATAAAAATAATTGAATCATAAGGTTTCCCATCCTTTCCATCCACGACCACTGATTGGCCATTACTATCCACAACACCATAGATCAGATGCTTACTATCCGGGCTAAAAGTCAATGAACCTTCGATTACATCGTAGTATTGCTTCCCTGTTTTGTTTATTGTGAACTGAGTGTCTGCGAAGTTATTCTTTGAAGAAGCATGATATGCCTGAGCCGGGCTAAAAGAAATCTGTTCTTTAATTTTTGTACTTTTTTGCGTAGTTCCTTGTGAATTTTCTTCTATTACGAACCATTGGTCATTATCTTTCACTGCATATGCTACTCGTTTGCTATCCGGGCTGAAAACTGGTGAGTATTTCAGGATCTCATCATACCTGTTTCCTTCTTTCCCATCCACTACAACGAACCATTTATCAGAATCTCTTGCTACATAAGCTATCCGTTCACTATCTGGACTGAAAGAAATGGAATGTTTCAATATACTTGCGTGTTTTTCCCCTTCTTTTCCATCAACAACCACGAACATACTATTTCCTTCACTTGCAGCGTAAGCTATTCTTTTACCATCCGGACTGAAGATGGGGGTGTATTTCAGGATCTCATCATATATTTTTTCTTCTTCTTCACTGACTACTACAAACCAATTTCCATCATTTTTTGCTACATAAACAATATTTTTACTATCCGGGCTAAACATCAGGGTATTCATGAGAATAGAATCATATCTTTTTCCTTCTATTCCATCAACAACTACAAACCATTTTTTTTGATCCTGTACCACAAATGCCATCCGGTCACTATCAGGACTGAAAAGAGGAGTTAAACTGTTATTATATTCATTTTGTTCTTTTCCATCTACAACTACAAACCATGTACCCCCTACTCGTGCTTCATAGGCTATATGTTCACTATCCTGGCTAAATACAGGCAATCTTGTACTATTGTACCTTTTACCCTCGCTTTCATCTATAACGATGAACCATTGATCGCTCTCATTGGCCATATAAGCCAGCCTCTTGCTATCCATACTGAATGCCAGGTCTTTTATACCGTCATAGTGAGATCCTTCTTTTCCATCAATAACTGCGAACCACTTTCCATTCTCTTTTGCTTCGAAAGCCAGACGCTTGCTATCAGGGCTGAAAATAAACCCGCCAATTTCATCGTATTGTTTTTCTTTCTTTCCATTAATGACAATAAATTGTTTGTTGCCTTTTTCTTCCAGATAAGCGAATCGATTGCTATCCGGGCTAACTTTGAAATTCTCAGGGAAATGTGAAAAATAGCCTAGATCAATAAGAAGTGTTTCTGTGATCACTGTTCCTGTAATTTCTGCATAATTGAGTGATCTTGATCGGGTTTCCTGCTCAACACAACCACTGTTTAAGATCAATAAAGCAAAAAGAAAATAAAAAAGAAATCTTTTATTCATATAATATTATTGGAATTTTACATCCCAATAAGGGCAACCGCTCTCCTGCATATATCACAATTGGAGTTCTGGATGATCTGACTCATTGAAGGGACATTCTGGCTTGGTACCGATATATATAAAAAGTACCCTTTAAGCAAAAAGAATGTTATATCAGACCTGGATCTGGGGTGTTGATCATAGAGGGATACACCCTGTTGTGCTAAATTTAATCCATCGATGGATTGGCGTGCATTCGGATTGAAATTCCATACTGTCCCCATTTTTTTCGGGGGAGTTTTAGTAACAACTGCGGCATCATTTATATTTTTAGCTCTTATTATGTAATATGAAGTTACGATTTTCTTATTTTCTTTTATCGAGATAACTATTGTATCAACGTTCTTGTTCTTCATATTCATATTAATATTTATGAACTTCATAATCCGATCATTTCCAGAGATCAGGTTAACTTTTTGATCGATCTCTATTAATTGTTTTGAGAGCGTATCGCTGCCTGATCCAAAAAAAGTATTAAATGACAGAGCAGAAACAGACCCGGCTAAAAGTATGAAAACCAGGAAAATTAATGCAAATTTAATAATATAATTTTTACTCATACTATCGCCATAATACTAATTTAGTCGTAGGGATATTTAAATATATTCACGATAAATTGTTTCTATTTGTCAAAAAACATTTATTTCAAGAAGGGATTCAGTAGTTTATAGCTTTTGGATATAAGGATAAATGATAGTAGAGCAAGGATAACGATAGATGCAAGATATATAATCAGTGAAGTATTAGATAGGTATTTGAGAACAGATTGGGAGGATATGGCATCTCCTAACAATTTTAGGGTCAATGCACCGGATAAGCCTCCGATCAAAAACATAATTGATCCTGCTATTTTAGGATTATTATTTATAATTGGGTTTATATTTATCATTATGTATTTTCCTTATTAATAAATAATTCTATTCTGCTTGAGATATTTTTGTCCTGGGATTATTTGAAGAATGTTGGATCTTATTGACTTTTATTTTTATTTCAGCTAATTCGAATTCCATCTTTGATAACCTTTTGTCAAAATGAGACTTAAAATCGTCTCTGAGCGCATGTATCTCTGATTTTATCTCCAATCGATTCTGATCGATCTTATTCCCGAGCACAATACCAAGATTATCTATTTTACCTATGGTTTCTTGTTGCGTCACTATCATGATTTCCTGCTTTTTCTCAATACCTGAAAAACCTTTTTTTGT
The DNA here is from genome assembly GCA_026552975.1 of Candidatus Methanoperedens sp. Lineage (GTDB taxonomy): Archaea > Halobacteriota > Methanosarcinia > Methanosarcinales > Methanoperedenaceae > Methanoperedens. The sequence goes on along the minus strand of JAPMTR010000074.1, from coordinate 12,938 downwards.
TACATTTATAAGCTCTTTTAACAAATTTGCTGCTGTATCGAGTCTTTCATCTGTTTCACCTTCGCTGACGAGCTTATAGAAACTTTCGTATTCACCTGTTGGGGTGGAATATTCCATCTTTATATCGGACACATTTATAAGAGTATTTTTAATATTTATATCCTGAATAAATAACTCTATATCCTTTTCTTCTCCCTCAGCTATTATTTTTACATTATTGTCAGAAAGATTTTGAATATTCCCTTTTATATTGTATTTTTCAGCTTTGTTTATTACTTTAGACCTGTAATTTACTCTCTGGACTTTTCCTGAGATATAAAGGATGACTCTTATCATTACTAATCTTTATTTCCTGGGTGGCTATAAAGGTTTCCAAAATTTTTGTTCCGACAATTATGCTCATCTTACTCATATCTGCTGCTATTCTTAATAGAAGTAAAATAAGGCGATATGTATATGAATGATATTAAATGTATTCGAATAAAATAATGATCACTGGAAAACAGGAATTAATATCAATGTATAAGAAAATCGTCAGGTTATTTGGATCTAACCAGATCCCTTTAATATTGTTTTTTGGTTCATTATTTATATTTCTCAGTTTTGCAGGAACCCGTATGCTTTTTTCAGATGAAGGGGTGATAGTAAGCCAGTTCTATAATTTCATTCATGGCTCCTTAGAACTGAAAGTAGCAAAGGTAAATGTAGAAAAAGGAATATACATTACCGTAGCGAACCATTTATATGGAAAATTCAGTTATTCATTGCTGGTTCTATCTTTACCTGTATATTTTGCATTGAAAAATATAGACATATTTTATGGCGCTCATTTATTCCTCCTGCAGATATGGGCATTAAGCGGCGGGATCAGTTTTTATCTTCTGGCAAAAGCTTGGCAGATAAAGAAAGCGTTTTTTTTTGGTTTGGCATTTTGTTTATTTTTAATATTAGTAAATATGCGATCCTTTGATCCCATTTATTTTCCAAAATGGGGAGAAATAATCTCGATTGAATTTACTAATATTCTCATTACGTCATTTCTGATCGTGATGATTTATTTCCTGTTCAGGAAAATATTCAATGATAAGATCGCCATTTTTTCTTCCCTGTTTATTATATTTGCTACCCCCATTTCCTTTTATGCGCTGACCCTAAAGCATCATTCACTTGCATTATTATTGACAGTATTGGCTTTTTACTTTTTGTATAGATGCCAGGAGAAAAAGGACATCAGGTACATGTATGCTGCTTATATCCTGGCGGGCCTGTGCATATGGACGCGAACGCTTGATGGTGCGGCGCTTATGCTCTCACTCCTGTTTTTTGATATAATATTTTTCAGGAGAGGCATCAAACACCTTGCTTTGATCGCAATGATAATTTTTGTATCGCTTACCCCGTTTTTCAGTTTCAATCAGATGATACTGGGGGATCCGTTCTCTATCATAGAATTGCATCCACTGAGTGATACGCCCATGAGAATGCAGATCGAACAAAATATGATCACACTCAGTGAAGGTCCAGCAAAGATCAAACAGACGCAGCTTCTGGAAAAACTTGGATTTACCTGGGGCCCCAATATCAGTACAGGAACGCTTGATGTTTTATTTGATATCTTGATACTGAAATTGGGAAACACGTTTGGTATTCTATTAATTAGTCCTTTCTTAATTATGGCACTTGCATTTATATTGGACAGGATAAAAGGGAAAATAAGGTTAAGTCCCATAGATAAATTTTTGGGAATATATGCGGTAATTTTCTTTATATTGCATAAAAATTATATCCAGGCAATAATCACCGATACTCCAATCGTCCTTGAATACAGGTATTTGCTTATTATGTATATAGTGCTTTTGTATTTTGCACTCAGGATAAATAAAGTGAGGGAGCTGATCGAAAGTAACATTAAAAAAATAGCCCTATTATACATTTCATCAGCTATGATACTAGTATTTTTCTTTATTGAAGTATTTCCTTCAAAATTTATAGGTCAGTACCATTCGCTAGGACTGGTCACGTCTGGATCCTTAATGATTTCATTATCATTGAGCATTTTTTGGGATAATAAGAACTCTTTTTCTGACATATTGGATAAAACCACTCTGTTCTTAATGTCCCTATCACTTGCTTTAACTTCTGTATTGCTGCTTTTCTATTACTGGATCGTCACTATTACCTATATATCGCCGTCTCAAAATCTAACAATAATTCCGATCATGGAGAATATTCTAAAATGGATGTATCAGGTGTTTTTATAAAACGTGAGGTCAACTATAACAATTCTCTTGCAGAATGAAAGCTATAGGCAGAACTCAACGAACTCGAAAGGACATTTGGCGTAACTTCTTGGGGAAAACCTGAATGTTTGAACTGTTTTTCAACAAGTATAATATCTGTATGCATACAGAGGATGAGAGTTTTAGCGATGTTATAGGCAGGCTGACAAATAGAAAGAAATCAGATATTGGCGAGTATTTTGGAGTTCTTAAAGATAGCAAAGTACTGGATGAGATAGGAGAAGATTGTAAGAAAATAAGAGCGGCAGCGAGGCAAAGGATATGGTAGTAGTGGATACGAGCGTTCTAATTGATTTCTTTAAAGGTAATAATAAATCGTATGATATTTCAGAAAATTCAGATGCTGTAACGACCACAATATCTTATTATGAAATCTTTTCAGGTGTAAAACATAAAAAAGCAAAAAAAGAGGAGACATTCTTCAGGAGATTCATTTAAAAATCCTCGAAAAAAGATCGAATCACCCTATTTTAAATAACAAAAAATACATCAGCATAGAACAGAATAGACAACTATATATTTAGTAACCTCTTATACAAATCTATCCCTAATTACTACAAAATTGGGATTAACAGATAGGATAGGATAAATTGCAGCAAAAAAATACTTCATTACGATTTTTTTAAAAAATGAATCGATAAGTATATATTCTGTAAACTCGTATCCTAATTATACCCAAATTGATACCAAATTGGGAAAATGGATAGGATAGGAGCGACAGCAAAAGGACCTTCTTCTTTTGCTGAATTCTTATTCTAACAATACCAAATTGGATTAGGGTTTAACAAAAATTAAAGATAGGATGTGAATAAAAATATGAACACAAAATTTACTTTAGCCATAATTGCCCTTATTGGGATTGGCGTGTTCGCCCTGCCATCAACCATGTCGTTGTTCTCAGGCCAGCACACTTTCTACAATATTGACGCAACAGGCAACCAGGTACCGTGCGCAAAATGTCACGGTGATGTGAAAGCAGAATTAAGCGGATCCATGGCAACAGCAGGATCAGGTGCACCACATGCAAAATTCCAGTGCGAATACTGCCATAGGGCCGAAGCAGGCTTTGCATCCGGTGACGATGCGCTTGCAGTCGTGAGATATAGAAATGTAGCTAATGAATCCTATAGACTATATCTTTTAACAAGCATTTCAAACTTTGAAGGCGGAAACTTCCCGAAGTATCTGACTTATGATACAACCTTGACCGTACATAACTGGGATGATACCACTCTTAACCCCTTGAAAGCCCGTAAGGCTGACAATTTAACCCAATGGTTAAATAATACAGCACTCTTGATTGATGGTGAATATACTGGCAGCCTATCAAATGCTGCTGTTGCTGGAGAATATAAATATTATGATACAGGGGGCCTCGTTAACTTGAGGAATTCTAATGGTACCCTGAAAACTAATATGACAGATAACTACTTTGAAGAATGGTCAGGAATTACATGGACCTCTAACACAGCATATACAATAGCGCCTGGATCAGGTTCTAATTTGATGACTCCTGGTCAGACATATCATGCAGCATCACTGGTCTCATGCCTGGAATGCCATGGAGGAGAGCAGCAGAAGGGAGCTGCAGGATATGAGGTTGTACAATCACAACCCTATAATCACAGGTCTTTGTTAGCCAGTAGCTGTGGTAACTGCCACTATGGCGGAGGCGAATGGGTAGGTGCCATGGCAGCTGGAGGATTCCAAGCAATTGATGGTCTGGGATTGACAACAGGTAGCGCTACAGAAGGCTCACTTGAAGCACACAATGAATTCGTCGTAGCAGATCCAAATGGCGTTCTCAGAGGCCCAGGAACAGGTTATGGCTCAAATAATATCGCATGCGTAGCATGTCATACACACGTAGCAGTCGATATTAACTTCCAGAAAGCATACAAAGTTCAATTCGATGCTGTAAACACAGCAACGGGCAGCTGGACTGTAGATAACTTCCTCGCTGAAGGTCAGGTCAATGTTGCGATATATGGCAATGGATCCGGAGCAACCTATGCAACTGGTGACAAGAGCTATACCTGGGGAGGCGCAAATATGTACGTTAATGGTGCAACTGTGAAGACAACAATTGGCCTTGATGGAGACTCAAGCGACAATACAACAGCCTTAACAACATAAATCTGAACTATGAAATGGGGTAATCCCCATTTTTCTCTTTTTTTTCTAATGTCTTTTATTATTAACTGACCATTAACTGTAATTATTAATTATTGTATAATTTTTCACTGAGTGTAAACTTTATATACTTTGGGTACCGTATTTTATTTATGATAGGAAGAATGTGTTCAATATTGTTGCTCTTGAGAAGATCAACGATAAAGATCTCTCATTAATGACTGTAAAAACCTGTATTTAAAAAAATAATATGAAAAAAAACATTGTCGTCATTTGTTTAGTCCTCATTTCTCTTCTGTATACTCCAGACCTTGCAACTGCATCAGAAATTCCAGAGGATCATATTCCTGTTCCTTGCGTAGGATGTCATGGTGAAACTCTCAATGCTGGCGTTGGATCACAACAAAGTGAATGTAATGGTTGCCATAAGTACAAATTAGATGTGCCAAAACTGGAGGAAGAACATAACCCAAAGATCTGTAAAGCCTGCCACATGGGAAACACGCTGATCAATGCAAGTGAGAAACAGATATTTCACAATGGGCACAATGCAATAAATTGTACCACCTGTCATACCCAGGATAATTTTACTGTTGTAAAGATCGAAGGAATTGAAAAACAGGGATTTCAATGTGTACTATGCCATAGTAACAAGGTACACACGATACACATCAAAAATATTAGCAAGAATTGCCCTATATGTCATGGTTCATGGGCAAAAGGCAAGGTTTATATGACTAATTCTCCTATTTCATCCAATGATCCTGAAAAAAATAGGAATCTTGAAAAATTCACAATATTTGCTTTTCTTAAACAAATATTTGATACATTATTTGGAGTGATCTGAATAAATATGGGACGAGAAAGAAATTTGGATAGGAAGTGAACAATGGATAGAAAGAAATCAATAAAATACGGTATAATACTGTTATTAATAGTGTCAATATCAGGGTATTATGTATATCAACATGCGCTTGAAATGGACCTCGCAAAACCCGCTGTGATGATGATCGTTTCAACCAATCTATCAGAAACTGGAACCCCCATGGTGAACAATGTAACGATCGAAGAAATCGCTATACCATTCTTCTATAAAACTGCAGATTCGATCCCAAAGTTCCCGGAGGTTGATGCGAATATTCGCCTTAACACTCTTATGGCACCACCTGCAAGTTACTGGGCGTCTGCTTACCGCTATGAAGAAGGTGAATTTCCGCTGAAGCTATTTTTCAGGGAAGGGAGCGAACCGAAAGCTGGCGATATTTTAATCATAACGATCCGCCTGGTCAGTGGCACCGGAGCGATCCAATATAAAACAACCGCTTTCCATTGCTGGCAATGTGAGGAGTGATATGAAACTCTTGTGGGTATTGATAGCTTTAGGTGGGATTTCTATATGGTTGATCCCCAATACCCTGTCCATATTTAGCGGCGGACATAGCTATTATAATGTTGATCCGGTAGGTTCCCAGGTTCCATGCATTAAATGTCATGGAGATATCCAGCTGGAGATCCATACAGGTTTCATCCATAAAAACTTCACATGTTCAGATTGCCACCGTGTCCAAAAGGGTGTTCAGTACGCAAGTGGTGACAATGCTTATGAGAGATTAATTTATGTGAATATTACAGGTCCATCGATGATCGGGAATAGGGTCCTTGCAACGACCATACAGAACTACCAGAATGGAAATTTTCCTACGTCAATTTCTGGTGAGATTACTATAGACCAATGGGCTGCTGCTGGCAATGATAAGATTGAATTACGTGATCAAAATGGTTTTTATAAAGGAAGCATGACACCGGGAGAAGCAGGAATTTTATATAATTATGAAAAAGAGAAAAAAATATCAACTTATATTAATGGAGTACCATTAGATATGGACAATCTCACTCGGTTTGGAATGCTCGACACAAGAAAGATAAATGTTAATCCATATGGCTCTGACGACCTTACAGGGGCAGGTGCTAATGAGATTACACCAGGTTTATTAGCCCATGCTTCATCCACCATATTATGCACTGAATGCCATTCAGAGTATCTCATTAATACACCAGATATCATTCATGAAGCTTTCATCAAATATGGTATGGAACATAATACAAATGATAATTGTATAGCCTGCCATACGGCAACAGCAGTTTCAATAAACTGGACGCGTCCAAGTACCATTGCTTTTGAAACAAACTCAAATGGTAACAATATAACGATCGTTAATACCTATATGACTAAACCGGTAAAAATGACTACTTTTGGAAACATGTCAGCTGATGTCATTGCCATATCTGATGTAGCGAATGATTAGAAAAATTATGATTATAATAATTATATTAATTATTGTATGCATGAATAACAATATAAAGTTTAATAACAAAATAAACTCAATAGAAAATATATTAAGTGACTAGTTATGAGATATTTGATTATTTCAATATTAATTTTACTTCTTTTTGCACCTCTTGCATCATCGCAGGGTGAATTTCTGTTTGATATTGCAGCCAAGGCAGAAAAAGATAACAATTATATGAAACATTGGTCTTCGACATATCCTCCAGATCCAAAAGCCGATATAATTATTTATTCAGAAGCAAAGAATATGGCATATAAACGGTTGTCAGCTCTTGGTTTTATTTATGTGGTATATGATCCAATGAATAATATTGTAGCTGTTGAAAAAATAAGTTCTTTCCAGCGAAGTTATGATCCAAATATCGTGTATTATACCCTGCACCCTAAAGCTGACTGGATAGAAGGGAACTACAACGTCAAGATCGTAGTTTTTGACATGGTAGATCGCCAGGCATATGACGAAAATGTTTCAAGTGACCCTTTTGCTATTGGAATTGATCCGGAGAAATATAAGATATTCTATGATACAGGTGCAAACGCCGCGCAACTTGGCGTCATAAAAACACTTGGTGATCCGGCTGTGAGAGCTGTATTGAATTTTAAGATAGACAAAAAGGTCAGTATATATCCACCTGATAGGCTTATTCTTCATGATGTCAGGTTTATTGATGATAGCACAGACCGTATAATTGGAGAAAAACTCGAAATAGAAGTTCAGGTCGATAATAATTATAAAGATGAAGCTCAGGTAAAGCTTGCTATGCTTGTGGATAATAACCTTGTAACTGCAAAAGAAGTAACTATTAATGGTCTTAGCAATTCAACGGTCACCTTTAGCGCAAAAGCATCCAAACTGGGAACGTACAAGTTAACTTTTGGAGCTGATACTCCTGATATCAAATATAGGAATGCAGAGCTTACATTCACAATCAAGAATGAAACAGAATCTAGTAGACTTCCCGATAGTCCACAAATAAAGATCACAGGAATGAACGTAAATAAAGAATTCATTGATGTAGGTGAAAATGTTACTGTATCGGTAAATGCCATAAATAATGGTAAGAGTGGTAACAAGACCGTAACAGTCTATTCAAACAGGGTTCCTATTGGTTCATCTGAAATCTATTTGCAATATCTTGAAGAAAAAACAGTAGAGATAACGGTAAAATTGAAAAACATGGGCATTAACAAGATAACGGTGACTGATGCTCCTTCCCTTTTTAGAAACGTGTTTGTTCAGGAGGAAGGTACTTCAACGTCAGGACAGAATTCTATCATGGCTAAGGTTTGGGAAAACAGTTTAAAAGTATCTATGGTAGTTGTTTTCCTCATTTTTGCTGGATTGCTATACTATATTAGAAAAAAGTTAAAAGAAGAGACTCCTGTTAACACACCTTCAAATGGGATTTCAGATAAGCCAGTGAAAAATAGCTTTTGGGATTTAAAGGATAAAGTCTCCAATAAATTGGGTGAATTGACAAGTAAAATGAAAAATCTCTTGAAGAAAAGACCACGAACTTGATTAGAAATGAAAGAAGTAACTTATACACTACCATTGCTGGTTTCAGGGATATTTGCAATATTACTCTTGATTTTCTATCTTTATAAATCAGAAAATTCTATTGTTATGCGTTACATTTCCTCGTGGTACATGAAAAACAGATATCAAAGGGCTGAAATACAAAGAGATACTCGCAAAGAAGACACAATACTTTTAATTGTCTTGATCATTCTAATTTTAGGATTTGGCCTAAAATTTATTCTATTTACAGCAGTTATCTCTGATTCAATGAAACCTGAATTTGAAAGGGGAGATCTGGTATTTTCACAGGGATTATTTAAAGAACCTAAAATTGGAGATATAATCACGTTCAAAGCAGCAGAAGTTCAAAACACAGTAACACATCGTGTTATTGGATTTCAAAACAATTTTGTCTCAACACAGGGGGATAACAATCCTCTTCCAGATGATTATGGAACCACAAAAGAGGATATTGTTGCAAAAGCTGTAATTATTGATGGGCATCCTGTAGTACTTCCAGGAATGGGCGCTTTTTTTATCCTGGATTTTTCAAAAGAAGGAAAACTGCGTAAATTTGGCGACCAGTTTGAGTTCATGCAGAAACTGTTCGCAACAATAAGAACGTGGGGCTATGTAATTACTATTATTGCTTTTAGTGCTTTAATAATGTCTATGTTGGGGAATAAAAGATGAATAAAAATATATATCTAATACTAATTTTTGTTATCATTGCGACAATATTTATTCAAACATTTAATTTTATCGGTAGTGAACGTTCAATTTTACAGACAGAACAGGATAAATGCATAAAGTGTCACGAGAACGTAAGAACCCAATTATCTAAATCAAACCAACACTCTTCTTTCCCATGTGAACAATGCCACTCGATGTCTATAAGAAATCATACTAACGACCGACATGAATGTGAATTCTGTCATGAAACATCGGAATTAAGAGATCCATCTGAAGCGCATTACGATTTCGAACCATTAAATTCAGAAGGTTGTATTGCCTGCCATACGAATTATAATGTCATAATAAATTATTCAAGACCTGAATTTATTTCCTATCAGATTATCAATGATTCCGGAAATTGGGTCATATCCAATTTTACAACAACTGGGATGTTAAATCTGTCCTATAATGCACTAAAATCAGGGGAGAACCATAATATAAAAAACGTTTCATGTAAAGAGTGCCATTCAGATATCTTCGAGGCAGTTTCTGTTAAGGGTCATGCTATAGTTTCAGGAAAAGATGGAACAGAAATGCCCTATCATAATTCAAGCAACTCAACAAGCACGGAAGCATGGTGTCTCACCTGCCATAACTCGAAGAATATTAAATTCCCAGATAAACTTCATTCGGCACGCAGAATCACCTGTGAGGAATGCCATATTGCATATAATTTATCAGCGCATCCGGGGAATTTCTATACAACTATCAAGACCGTACCACGTCTATACAGGAGTCTTGTGTGCATTTCATGCAAATCTGTAGGCTGGCAGATACCGAAAACAACATTGAAGTTTAAAGTACATCAGGAACCATATTTTGACGTAACTATGTGGTGATTGAATGGTCAAGCATTTATTTCTTTGATACGAATCATAGTATGTAGTGAAAAATGAACAGAAATTTAGTCCTGCTAGTAATTATTGCATTAACAATAACCACGATTAGCCAGACATTTTCTTTCATAGTAGGGGACCACCAATTTTATGAGTCAGTACAGGATAAATGCATAAAATGCCATGGGGATATTCAAATACAACTTACTACATCAGACCAGCATTCAAATTTCTCCTGTGTAAGCTGCCATGTCAGGTCAGCGACAAATCATACGAACAAGAATCCAGAATGTCGATACTGCCATTCAAATCAGCATTTTAATGATTCACTTGAAGCTCACCCTGGATTTTCATCATTGGGTTCAGATGGATGTGTAGCCTGTCATTCAACCTATAACGCTATTGTAAACTATTCACGAGCAGAATATATCGATTACACAATTATAAATACGAATGGAAATTGGATTATTTCTGATTTCAAAACAACAGGAACATTAAACTTATCATACGATGCCATGAGGCAGGGTGGAAAGCATAATATTAAAAATGTTTCCTGCAAGGACTGCCATAAAGACATTTTCGACGCCGCTTCATCAGGAGGTCATGCTGTGGTACTCTCAAAGAATGGCACACAGGCCTCATATCATAATAACTCAAATTCAACGCCTGAAGAATGGTGCAGGACATGCCATAACAACAACGATAGTAAGATCCAGCCTCAACAGCATTCATCTAGAAAAACCACATGTGAGGATTGCCACAATTCTTATAATTTAACACCTCACCCGGGAAATTTCTATACGAATATCAAGACAGTTCCACGTTTATACCGAAGCCTTGTGTGCATTTCATGCAAATCCGCAGGCTGGCTGCCAACCATTGCAGCAATAAATTTCAAAGTTCATCAAGAACCTTATTATGACGTTTCTTACATGATAATTGCTCCTTTGAATATAACCGATTCCTCACCTGCAACCGACCCGACAACGCCAGTTGGACAAACCCAACAATTTTCAATAACCCTGAATAGATTTGCAGATGTTATGTGGTTTAATGAAGGCATTGAGATTTTCAGGGTCTTAAGTGTAATATCTGCAACCTATACGGGCTCTTCAAGAACTGCTGGAGTCTACAATATTACTGTAAAGGCCGGTGATACTTATGGTGCAGCATCAAAATCATGGAACTGGACTGTTATCAACGCAACCGGGGGAGGCGGTGGAGGAGGTGGGGGAAGTGGTGTTGGAAGTGGAGGTGGCGGAGGTAGTGGAGGTGGCACCTCAAGCAGTATCAGTGGCTTTGTATCCGATATTTTTGGTTCTCCTCTATCAGGCGTCCTTGTGCAAAACGGCAGTTACCAGAATAATACATCGGAATCCGGTTATTATTCGATACTCAATATACCCAATGGCTTTTACAATTTCAGCTATTCAAAAGAAGGATATGATACCGGGTATTTTAATTTTACAGCAGGTGGGGTTGTCTTAGAAAATGCGAACGTGACGATCTATGACACAACACCACCAAATTCAGTTACCGAGCCTAATTTTACTACAGGTAATTTCTTTATAAACAACACATGGATAAATCCACCTGATCCTGACTTTAATTACACGGTGTTCAGGGATACCAATAGAAGTACCCTGAATATTGTCAACAATTCCACAAATTATCTCAATCTTACTTATTCACCACATTACGTTCAGAATATCACTGCCCAGACAGGAGACAATTATAGTAATGAAAATGAGACGCTCATATGGTTCAATGCCACTATCCCAAATAATATTCCACTAATTGATCCGATTGGAAATAAGACCGTAAATGAAGGTGAATTACTCACATTCAATGTGACAACTATTGATCTTGATAATGACACAATTATGTATGGGACAAATGCAACAAATGGCAGTTTAAATGAAACCTCAGGAGTTTTTTCATGGATCCCTGGTTATGGAGATGCAGGTGAATATCTATTGGAATTCAATGCCAGTGATGGATATGGTGGTTTGGCAAACGAATCGATGTATGTGACTGTTAATAATACCCCGCTTTCGATCCTGGACTTTTCACCATTGAGCGATCCCAATACTCCATCAGGTACACCTCAGGTATTTGAAGTAACTCTCAATAGGATTGCAGATATTACCTGGTACAATAATGGGCTTGAGATATTTACGATCCTGGGTGTGTCATCCGCAAATTACACCAATTCTGTAGCAGGGATCGGAATTTATAACATATCATTCATAGCCAATGATGGATTCGACATGACTTCCGGAAACTGGAGCTGGAATGTAACAGCGGGAAGCGCTGGGGGATCAGAGGGTATAGGGGGCAGCGGAGGTAGCAACAATAGTGTAAGTGGTTATGTATTTGATAATTTTGGCACACTATTATCAGATGTAATTGTTCAAAACAATAGTTACCTGAATATAACTTCAGCTTCTGGATACTATTCTATAACAAATATATCAAATGGAACTTATAATTTCAGCTATGTTAAATCTGGATTGGATACAGGATATTTTGAATTCGCCTTTAATGGGGCAATTATTATAAACGCCAATAAGACGCTTTATGATACTTCTTCACCAGGTTCAATTAATAATATCACTATGACAACCGGGAATTTCTATATTAATAATAGCTGGACGACTCCTGTTGATGCGGACTTTAATTATACCTGGTTCAGGTATGATAATGGTACAACCCTGCAAAACGTCAGTTCATCCATTGATTTCCTCAATCTTACCTGGTCGCCGCACTATACCCAGAACATCAGTGCTCAGACAGTGGATTATTATAGTAATGTAAACGAGACAAAGATCTGGTTTAACACAACGATACCTAATAATGATCCAGTCCAGACCTATATTGGAAATATGACGATCAGTGAAAATGAGTGGTTGAACTTCACGATCAATGCCTCTGACGCTGATAATGATACGATAATATACAATACCAATGCAACAAAAGGTACATTCAATACAACCACAGGCAACTTCTCCTGGTTCATCAACTACTCAGATTCAGGAATATATGACTGGTACTTCAACTCA
>JAPMTR010000031.1 GCA_026552975.1 Candidatus Methanoperedens sp. | reverse complement strand
ATCCAGCCTGTTCTTCAATCCATTTTATGATAGAAGCGAGTGTGGAAGGAATTTATTAGTAGTTATTTATATAATCCAAGCGAATCATGACGGTATGGAGATATTCATAAAATATTTTTTTCGACCCACAAAAGATATTTGAATCCCCAAACTAATTATTGCCTGTGAATGAGGAAAATAGAATTAAACTTTTTGGAATAAGTGGAAGCCCGAAGAAAGGAGCCACTGATCATATGGTCAGGGAAGCGCTCAATTATGCAAAAGAGAAATATAATATAGAAACTGCGTATTTCTCGGCAATGGGGAAAAAAATGAACTTCTGTGTACACTGTGATTATTGCATTCGGGAAAAGAAAGGATGCATCCACAAAGATGACATGCAGGAAGTTTATGAAAAACTCAAATGGGCAGATGCAATAATAATCGCAACACCTGTCTACCAGGGCATGGTGAGCGGACAGACAAAGGTCATAATGGACAGGTGCAGGGCTCTGGCAGCACAGGATCTTCATTTTATCCTGAACAAGCCGGGTGCGGCTATGGCTGTTGGGGGCGACCGCATGGGGGGTCAGGAACCATCCATCCAGGCGATACTTAATTTTTATATTATAAATGAAGCAATACCAGTCGGAGGGGGTTCTTTCGGTGCAAATCTTGGCGGAACTTTCTGGTCAAAAGATAAGGGGGCAGAAGGTGCAAAAGAAGACGAGGATGGAATGAAAAGCATGCGAAAGACTGTAAACAGGTTGATCAAACTGACTTTATTGATGAAAAATGAAAGCAATCCTGTTTGATCCTTTCTGCGGCGCTTCAGGCGATATGACCATAGGTGCGCTTATCGATCTTGGAGCAAATGCCAGGAAGATAATTGATGCAATGGAGCTTGCAGCAAATGTTAAGGTTGAAATCTCAAAAACAGTAAGGAAAGGGATTTTTGCAAGTAGTGTCGATGTCATAACGAAAAAAGATGGAAGCATGACCCTTAACGGGATCATCGATCGCATAAATTCCATTTATATTGAACCTGCTGTTATATCAGATGCGATCTCGGTTTTTAAAATCCTGGGAAAGGCAGAAGCAAAGATACACGGGACTACTCTTGAAAAACTTCATTTCCATGAACTTGGACAGGAAGATGCGATAGCTGATATCATCGGGGCATGTATGGCATTTCATGACCTGGGATTGAAAGATCACAGGATATTCTGTAACCCTATTTCTGTGGGAATGGGATTTATTAAGTTCTCGCATGGGAAATTCCCTGTGCCTGCGCCAGCAGCGCTTGAAATATTGAAAGAATATACCCTGCCATGGCAGATGGGGCCTGTTGAGGGTGAATTGCTCACTCCGACCGGAGCAGCTCTCCTTGCTTATTTTGTTAATGAGAAAGGAATGATCCCCGCAATTAAAACCGGGGGAGTAGGTTATGGCGCAGGAAGCCGGAACTTTCATGTTCCAAATGTATTGAGAATTATCAGGGGTGAGGTGGATGATTCACTCATTCCAGACATGATCGAAATGCTTGAGACAAATGTGGATGACGTGACTGGACAGGTGCTTGGTAACTTGATCGAAGTGTTGATGGATGCAGGTGCAAGAGACGCCTCGATCATTCCAGCTACTATGAAAAAAGGTCGAAGCGGCCATATCATCCAGGTGATCGCAAAATCGCAGGACTCAAACAGGTTAGCCAGGAAGATCATTGAAGAAACTGGATCACTTGGCGTCAGGATAATACCTGTAAAACACAGGATGATCGCCATGCGTGAAATGGAGAATGTTTCAATTTCTTTAAAAGGCACGGATTTCTTAATTGCGGTCAAGGTCGCAAGGGATCTTAAGGGAGCATTGCTTAATATATCTGCAGAATTTGATGATTGCAGAAAAGCTTCCCAGGAATCAGGCATTCCTGTGAGGGATGTGATCCGGCTCACTGAGGAAGAAGCGAGGAGGAACGTTTCCTGATAGCTCTTTTTATGTCCATTTTATAAGTCCAGCCTTGATCCTTGTATTTTGCCAATAAGTTATCTGCAATCTGGATCTCATCAGTCGTGAGGTTTCCATATCCTGATTTGATACCGAGTGCCGACTCAAAACCCTCTCTTAGTGTCTTCTTCACAAGATCAATGTCCAATACCCCAAGATCTTTCAATGATACCATCCCTTCACGTGCGCTTTTAACAGGGTAAAGATTCTTTGTAGGGTTCTTAAGTACCTTATCCATTAATCCAAAATTGAAATCCAATAGTAAGCTTCCATTTATCAATACAGCGCTGTCATGTCGTCCCTGGGCATTCCCTGATATTTTCCTTCCACTTGTATAAACAGCATTACGAGCTGGTTCTATTTTTGCTTCTTCGCCGAGTTGAGCGAGTGCATTAACAACACCGCCAAGCACCTTTTTATAAGCTTCCTGGATATCTGCCGGTATTATGCCCCCGTCTTTTCCTATAATTGAGTAAAGGATCTGGTCTTCGTCACAAAACCCGCATCCCCCTCCCAAAATCCTGCGAATTATACCGATATTGTTATCTTTGCAATACTCTTCATTAATCTCATCCTCAACGCACTGGTGATATCCGAGATATACAACTGGCGACTTAACCCGCCAGAAAAGGATGGTTTCAGGCGACAGATTCGACCCGACATTCCTTGCTATTGATTCAAATAGGGCGGCGCTGTAGAAACCATCGATTTTATCAAGGTCTATAAAACGCCACATATAATTCAATTCTTTCGTCCTGAAATTATGAAAAAACCATTCCTGCTTTTTAGCCATTTAAGCTGCGTCAAAAAAGATTGAAACACCCCGATATCGGAATATGGATATAATCCGGTATAGGTAATATTATTTTTATTGAACCATTCAATTACTTCATTTATTGTGTGGTAACTTTCATAAGGATTGGCGTATTTGTCTGCAGCGTATGTCTGTTCATGAGTGTTTTTGAATTTTCTACCATAAATAGTTCTTTCAACAAATTCCATTCGTTTTTCAATATCCTCGCCTGCATTCAATTGTATCCACGCTCTTTTTGCACGGTGAACAAAACGCCCGTAGCTGTTGTATAATCCGATAGTTATCGTTCCTCCGGGTTTGCACATATCGGAAATGATGCAAAATCGCCCATAGGGATCATTTGTATGATGAAGAACTCCAAGGCAAAATATATGATCAAATTTTTTTTGTGTCTTAAAATCTTTAATATCACATCTATTAAAATCCACTTTCAAGCCAAATGTATCTGCAAGCTTTTTTCCTTTTGCAAGAGACGAACAAGACAGGTCTATTGATGTCACCTTCGCGCCGTGATAGGCAAAATAGCAGGATTTTTCTCCAGTACCGCATCCTGCATCCATGATATCTTTGCCTTGTAAAGAACTTTGATCTATTCCTGCTGTTTTAAGTATTTTTGACATTATATTCGCATGGAGTTTGTGTGAGAGATCATTTTCATTGCGAATAGGAAGCGAAGGATAGGGGTATCTTTCATACAATGAATTTACAGAGCATGCGATTTTGTCCATTAGTTCACTGTTGAAATGTGAGGATTTATAATTATGGCTTTTCCATTTGTTTACTGATAAGATAAATTATTTTTCATTAAGTAAGCCGGATAATTGGAACGTCAATGTTGGAGAGTTCATTACCATAGAGGATGCTTCAGATAATGGTATAACAAATGTTAGAATTCAACCAATTCATCTGAGCGGGAAATTCAGATATATTTCTGCAAGAGATATTGCAAATTATTTGATCGGAAAAGAGAAACAGAAATACACGCGTTTTGAATTGTTCAACGTAAAAGAATCAGAGGATAAGAAAATAATTGAACTTGAAATAGAATTTAAGGAAAATGGGGTAGACAAAAAAGGAGTTTACACAATATTTGTCAATTCTCCTTATGCAATGTTGAGCGGGTATGAAACAAGGTCAGATAAATTTGATGAAAAAAAACAACTTTTAAACACGATACTACTCAGTTATCAACAGAATACTCCTTCAACGACCGAAGGATCAGGATCGAATATAGGAGAACTGAGTGAAAGGAATTTAGATAAAAGTGTAAAGATGCTATTGCCTGATAGATGGAATACCGTAGTATTTCCTGGATGTTCAGGATTGATCGCTTTTGACGGAGAATTGTCAAATAATAAGAAAGGGGTTGTTTTCATGAATGGATTGCACCAAAGCATAGAACCATTACCCTCTGGAGTGACTCCAGAAGCTTATGTAACAACATATATGAAGAATGATTTCAAAACAATGTCGGATATAAAAATATTGCATTATGAAGATATTGATTTAAGCGCCTTAAGAGCGGGAGGAGCAAATGTCCAGGCGATCAGAATATCTTTTAAGAATAATGGAATTCCATCAATCGGATCATTCACTATTAATACTTATGGAACTGCTTATTCGTCAGCTGTAGGTTATATATGGGGAATATTCTCAACAGAGAATGAAATTTATGCTGATGCATTGCCACTTTTGAAAATGTTTAATTCAATTGATTATAGTGAGTCAACCCTTACCGAATGTAGAAATGTATTAAGTAATTCATGGAAAAATGCTAATGAAATAGGAGATAGCATAAGAGAATCTGGTGAACAGTCAAGATCTGAGAATTTACGATCATGGCAAGAAAGACAAAAAAATAATGATGCATTTCTTGATAAGTTCAGTGATGCCATATTGGATAGAGATAAAGTATATAATCCCGATAAGGATGAAGTATATGAAGTTGATGCAAATTTTTACCAATACTACGATATACATCGAGAGAAATTTGAATATCAAAACATGAGGGAGCTTACCCAGGAAGAAAGGCTTAATTATATTCCATTAAATGGTGATTTGAATATAAAATAGTTCTATATTCTTTTTTCCTCAAACATATATCGCAACCCTAATATTACATTCAAGATGTTTATAGTAGTATGAAATATCCACCAACGAACCTGATACAGGCATACGGTCTTGCAGACGCATGGGGGCAAGCTGTTAATTTTGTGATCAAAAACGGTATGGAAATAAAGACAGAATATGGCCCGATGTCAAAAGACATATGTTCCGTTATCGAAATCCGGGAACCATATGCTGAGCCAATGCTTCATCCCCAGTTCCCCACGAAGGAATTGCATGTGAAAGAATATGTGCGGCAGTGGGAGAGGGATTATGACTGGAAAAAACAGGGTTTTGAGTATAATTACATGGACAGGCTGATAAATTATCCATCGCGCGGGAAGGACGTTGCGAAGCAAAATCCAGGCATTGCGGAGCAATGCGTGTGTACGACGTCAACTGGCGTAACGGTTGTTGACCAGTTAAAAGCGATCAAGGAATTGTTACCGCAGGGTGTTTCCAGGAGGCGCCAGGCGATAACATGGGTGCCTGAGCGAGACCTGTTTGTGAAAGAAGATCAGCCCTGTCTCCAGAGACTGTGGGTTCGCGATATCGGTAATGGGAATGCGGAAATGCACTGCATGTGGAGATCGCGGGATCTTTATGCAGCCTGGAATAGCAATATGGTGGGGCTTCTTACAATGATTAAGAGAGAAGTGATTGAACCCAATAACTTGAAGCTTGTAAAGGTCGTGGATTTTTGTAATTCACTGCATATCTATGAAGCTGATTGGGAGGCTGCAGCTCTGGTCAAGCCTATTCCGAAAAGCCCGCAGATGATGAGATAGAGTTTTAATTCTTTTATAGTGGATGTGCCTCTCGAATAAGTCAACGTGAACGAATGCAAACGGTGATTAGGTTGAGTTTCAATCCTTGTTTTAGTGGATGTGCCTCTCGAATACCAAAAAAAAAGATTGAAGGGTAAACTTCAAATCTTGTTTCAATCCTTGTTTTAGTGGATGTGCCTCTCGAATGTAGTTATAATGTATTTCAGGATATGGAAGCGAAAAGTTTCAATCCTTGTTTTAGTGGATGTGCCTCTCGAATCTTTTGCATTACTGCTGGTGTGTTTGATTCTATCAGTTTCAATCCTTGTTTTAGTGGATGTGCCTCTCGAATTACTATTTGTAGCAGTTGTACCGCTTCCGCCTAGCGGTTTCAATCCTTGTTTTAGTGGATGTGCCTCTCGAATGAGATAGGTTGAAAGGAAAGCGAGAATTGCAGCCAGTTTCAATCCTTGTTTTAGTGGATGTGCCTCTCGAATGTATAGGTCGCATCTCCCGCAGGTGAACCACATTTGTTTCAATCCTTGTTTTAGTGGATGTGCCTCTCGAATGTTTGAGGTGCATCTGCTATTGCATCAACTGACTTGGTTTCAATCCTTGTTTTAGTGGATGTGCCTCTCGAATATACTGATTTTAAGCGCGAACTTGAGATCTTGGTGGAGTTTCAATCCTTGTTTTAGTGGATGTGCCTCTCGAATCAGCAAGAGGTGCGGATTTAGGTGGTTCTTGTAGGTTTCAATCCTTGTTTTAGTGGATGTGCCTCTCGAATCTGAGAGGAATGTTTATATTAGCTCCGCCAGGTGTCGGTTTCAATCCTTGTTTTAGTGGATGTGCCTCTCGAATAGTACTGTTGAGGATGTATGAAACTCAATGCTCTAGTTTCAATCCTTGTTTTAGTGGATGTGCCTCTCGAATACATCAATCAAATTATCAATTATCGCGCTCCAGGAAGTTTCAATCCTTGTTTTAGTGGATGTGCCTCTCGAATATTACACTTACTATTATTATGTCCATAGGTTATAATGTTTCAATCCTTGTTTTAGTGGATGTGCCTCTCGAATTAATGTCCAAGATTAATAACAGGTTCGTGACGCTCCTGTTTCAATCCTTGTTTTAGTGGATGTGCCTCTCGAATGTAAATAATAAACTGGTTGGAAGAATCTATCATAAGTTTCAATCCTTGTTTTAGTGGATGTGCCTCTCGAATAGTAGCAAACGAGGTCAAAAATCTATTTGAAGGATTGTTTCAATCCTTGTTTTAGTGGATGTGCCTCTCGAATTACCTGAAAACTGTTTTACGCTCTCCTCGACTGCTTGTTTCAATCCTTGTTTTAGTGGATGTGCCTCTCGAATATCATGGATAGTGTTTTTCCACTTCCCCATTCTCCAGGTTTCAATCCTTGTTTTAGTGGATGTGCCTCTCGAATCAAAATACGTCATTCTAATACTGGAAGAACCTTTTTGTTTCAATCCTTGTTTTAGTGGATGTGCCTCTCGAATATCTTTTCCGAGTTTTGCTTCTCCCAGGACTCCTAAGTTTCAATCCTTGTTTTAGTGGATGTGCCTCTCGAATAAAATGAGTGCATCTTAATCCCTGATTCATCAAACAGTTTCAATCCTTGTTTTAGTGGATGTGCCTCTCGAATTCTGAAATTCCTTTGAGTGCTGGCGAAAGCTTTGTATGTTTCAATCCTTGTTTTAGTGGATGTGCCTCTCGAATTAGCTACAACTGCTATTGTATCAGTGATTGGGTGGGTTTCAATCCTTGTTTTAGTGGATGTGCCTCTCGAATCGGGAACTGTGATTTCCCTTAGTCCTGGTCAAAGTTGTTTCAATCCTTGTTTTAGTGGATGTGCCTCTCGAATTTCGGGTGTTCTGATCATGCGAATTGGTGACTGCAGTTTCAATCCTTGTTTTAGTGGATGTGCCTCTCGAATACGGTATAGCTAACACATATAAAAATATGCTTATGTGTTTCAATCCTTGTTTTAGTGGATGTGCCTCTCGAATTACATTTCTGTTGGTAGGACCGCAGCGATCCCGAGTTTCAATCCTTGTTTTAGTGGATGTGCCTCTCGAATTTGGTGCTGGTGTCGGGTCTATTGTCGTCCCTCCAGTTTCAATCCTTGTTTTAGTGGATGTGCCTCTCGAATTTTGACATGTTGTTTAATCCTCCTTTTTACTGTGAGTTTCAATCCTTGTTTTAGTGGATGTGCCTCTCGAATAGGATATAATCCCACCCTAACAGTATCAGTTCAAGTTTCAATCCTTGTTTTAGTGGATGTGCCTCTCGAATGCTTTTTTAACATTAGGATACTGAATATAAGACTTGTTTCAATCCTTGTTTTAGTGGATGTGCCTCTCGAATTTGATACATCGGAGAAGTCCCCAGAACGAACGTCATGTTTCAATCCTTGTTTTAGTGGATGTGCCTCTCGAATGTGAAAATGCAGGGACTGCTAACCTTCATGCACTAGAGTTTCAATCCTTGTTTTAGTGGATGTGCCTCTCGAATGCAGTACAATACCTGCTGAATGATTACAATACCCAGTTTCAATCCTTGTTTTAGTGGATGTGCCTCTCGAATTATCACACATGAAACTAACAGTATGTTTTGTACTCTGTTTCAATCCTTGTTTTAGTGGATGTGCCTCTCGAATTTTCCAGAAGTGTACATATTTTGTAACTCATTATTAGTTTCAATCCTTGTTTTAGTGGATGTGCCTCTCGAATTGTTTCTGTGATAGTTGCGCCCTGGTCTTTCTTTTCAGGTTTCAATCCTTGTTTTAGTGGATGTGCCTCTCGAATTGGAATCTTATGCTGCAAAGATCGCAGTTCTTATAGAGTTTCAATCCTTGTTTTAGTGGATGTGCCTCTCGAATAACATTCATGGAATTGCAGGAAATTCAATGATAAGTTTCAATCCTTGTTTTAGTGGATGTGCCTCTCGAATACGATTTAGTGACGATCCTGAAGGAGAGAAACTCCTGTTTCAATCCTTGTTTTAGTGGATGTGCCTCTCGAATGTAGAATGCTACTCGTGTAGTCGCTTACTCATCCTGTTTCAATCCTTGTTTTAGTGGATGTGCCTCTCGAATCTGAATACCCTGTGAGCCATTCAGTCCATTACTACCATGTTTCAATCCTTGTTTTAGTGGATGTGCCTCTCGAATTGCTTTGCTTGCACATAGTCACGTAGCATTATTGATGTTTCAATCCTTGTTTTAGTGGATGTGCCTCTCGAATTCGGCTCATATCTCTATTGCCTGTTCCGATTGGTAAGTTTCAATCCTTGTTTTAGTGGATGTGCCTCTCGAATTAGGACTTATTATTTGTGGAAATAGTGTTTTACCATGTTTCAATCCTTGTTTTAGTGGATGTGCCTCTCGAATCAGCGTATCAAACACACTGTTATCATATCTTAGGTGTTTCAATCCTTGTTTTAGTGGATGTGCCTCTCGAATTTGTTTATTACAGAATGAACAGTATTTATATCCTTGTTTCAATCCTTGTTTTAGTGGATGTGCCTCTCGAATTTGTTCTACCCGACATTAGAGTGTCTTCAAGTTGTTTCAATCCTTGTTTTAGTGGATGTGCCTCTCGAATATGAGGGATTTATGGAATATATGAAACATGAATCAAGTTTCAATCCTTGTTTTAGTGGATGTGCCTCTCGAATCAATCAAATAGATACATATCAAGAGTAATACTATGATGTTTCAATCCTTGTTTTAGTGGATGTGCCTCTCGAATGTGATATATCGGATTTAACGCAAAAAAATATTTAGTTTCAATCCTTGTTTTAGTGGATGTGCCTCTCGAAT
>JAPMTR010000073.1 GCA_026552975.1 Candidatus Methanoperedens sp. | reverse complement strand
TCACATTACTGATATTTGTTTCTGCTGTGGTTGCACTATTTGGATTGTCAACAATTATAGTATAGTTATCAGTTAATGTTCCATTATTCTGAAGGCTCATAATATAGGTCGCAGTCTCACCCGCATAAACAGTTGAAGTTAATGGCGATATAGAAGCGAGATTCGTGCCATTTGTCCCACCACTGACAGATTGAGTATAAAACGCAATCGAAATAAGTTCAGGAGTTACGGTCTCGTTACCGTTCAGAATGATCCGAACATCAGTGTTCTGGTATCCAGGACTCAATACTACTGAGTTGTTACCTATTGAGACGCCACCAAGTTGTGTAAAGCTGTCCGTTCCATTCTCGCTGTACCATATAGTATAGTTAGTATTTACCGGAGTAGTTGTGTTCACATCAATTTGATATGTTTCATTTCCAGATCCTGCATCATACCAGGCCGTAATATTTCCAGTCGTTTTTTCCAGTCCGTTAATAACAGAAGCTACTCTTAGATTATCAAAATAAGTATCGGATTCAACAGTGCCGGCCAAGGAAATTTTTCCGCCTGACAAGTAATCAGTACCTAAATCGATATCATCAGCCCTTAAAATTCCATTAACATAATAGTCAACATAATTACTTTCATTGATCAGGATGAAATAATTCATCGATGGAGTGGTATAACCCATATTATTCACAGTCCAAATATCTGTTGAAATATAATTAAGATTTATCTTTCCTATTTCAATGTTCGAAGCATTGAAACCATGATAGGCAGCAGAATAATTCGTGATATTTTGGAATCCCCATCTAACCTGTGGAAACCTTCTTGCATTTGATTCATTTTCATATTCGACATCAAGGTGTATTACTATCGAAGATGGTACTGTTAAATTACTATATATTGAACGAATTGTATTACTATTTTCGTCTGCAACTTTTATTCTACCACTTTCATTTGTCCAGATACCACTATCAATTGTCCATCCTGAAAGATCACCGTCATCAAAGTTGTCTGCAAAAATCCCGATCTTGATATTATGGTCCCCATTATCCTCGGTCGCATTGTCCATCGTACTGTTCCCAACCCAGGAATTCCCACCAACTCCAAGAACCTGGGGATTCGCAGCCTGGACGATCCCTGCGGCAAATCCTGAAAACAACAGTGTCAGAATTAAAATTCTTAAAATATCTCGTAAACTATTCACTTTTCGTTCCATTATTCCCATATCCTCATTCAATTTAATCCCTCTTTAATTATATATTATATAATCCTGCCTATAAAAATTATATCCAAATAGCTATGGTGATTATGATATAAATACCTTTTTCATGCCCCGGTTTTATTGAAAAAAAAGAAGATATATAATCCCCGAATATATAATCAGTCGTAAAAAAAATTTATGAGGCCTCAGTACGGGCACTCATTCATCTGATCAAGCAGTATCAAGTGCCCTGGAGTTTCCTATCTCCAGTACGGTTTCCTCAATTCGATATACGCATTATGCGCAACCGTTGCTGCATTTGCCACAGCCACCACAACGAGCTGAAGGTCTGAAGCGATATCTCCGACAGCATATACCCCGTCGATATTGGTCTTCTGGGTCTTATCTGTCTCGATATATCCATTCTCATCCATTTCAAGCCCAAGCTTCTTAAATATCTCAGTATTCGGTGTAAGACCCACGGCCAGGACAACTGAATCCACGACCTGCTGGATGTCCTCATCTTCCTTGAGGTCTTTCATAATCACTTTTTCGACCTTGTCCGTACCTGTGATCTCGACCATTTCAGTATTATAAAGAACCTTAACCTTATCGATCGCTTTTAATCTCTCTATTTTTTGCGGAACTGTCCTTAATTCTTCTTTCCCGCATGCTATTGTGATAAGATCAGCAGTATCTGCAAGGCTCAGGGCTGAATCAACTGCAGAATTCCCGCAGCCAACGACCAGGACACGTTTTCCCAGGAAATCCTGGGGATTTCGTACATAATAAGAGACTCCGCGGTCATCTTTGCCGAATTTTTCTTCGCCTTTTAAACCTGCGGATTTAGGAGAGCTTCCTGTTGCAAGTACGATTATCTTACCTTTGTACTCACCGCTATCCGTAATGACTTTCCGGTCTGCGGTGATCTCATTGACGCGCTCTTTCTTAAGATCGACTTTCAGTTTCTTTGCTTCACTCACCCATGTCCCAACAAGGTCAGAACATGTTGTTTTATCGCACATTCCCGGGAAATTCTCGATCATCTTTCCAGGACAGAGCCATGATAAGATCCCACCCCATGCCGACCCTTCAAAAACAGCAGTCTTAAGTCCGCGGTAAGCGCATAATATTCCTGCATTAAGTCCGCCGGGGCCTCCGCCAACGATGATCACATCAAAGTCATAATTTTCCCCTTCTGTTTTTGCCTTCTCTTCTTTATGTGACATATAATCCTTTATTGCTGCATGAAGGGCATCGGCTGCAAGGTTTGAGCAGTGCATCTTGATGGCAGGAAGACCGCCAAGCTCTTCTGCTACCTCTCCGCGTGTGATCTTCAGGGCTTCTTCAAGTGTTTTTCCTATGGCCATTTCAGTTATCATACTGCTTGTGGCAATAGCTGATCCACATCCGAATGTCTTGAATTTAACATCCTTTAAGATATTGTTCTCGACCTTGATCTGGATCTCCATCAAGTCACCACACACAGGATTTCCCACCCGTCCTGTTCCATCGGCATCTTTTACCTGCCCGACATTTCTCGGGTTCCTGAAATGATCCATTACCTTTTCTGTATATTCTAATTGTTCTTCCATATTATTTCCTCGAGTAAAGTGGTGATAATTCTCTTAATTTTGACACTATCATAGGCACGGATTCAATGACATGATCAACATCTTCCTGCGTACTGGCACGCCCAAGCGTCAGAAGGAGAGAACCGTGCGCCTCTTCATGCCTTAATCCCATTGCGATCAGGACATGGGAAGGTTGAAGCGTTTTTGTGGAACACGCTGAGCCTGTGCTTGCTGTTATTCCAAGGTCATTGAGCTGGAGTATGATGCTTTCACCTTCGATAAAGCTGAACCTGAAACTTGCATTATTTGGAAGTCTTTTTGTCCTGTGGCCGGTAAGGTATGTGTATTCTGTCTTTAACAAATTATCAATGATCCTGTCCCGCAACCTGACAAGCCTTAAGCTTTCATCAGTCATCTCTTTTATTGCGATTTCAGCAGCTTTTCCCATAGCTACTATTCCGGGAATGTTCTCAGACCCTGATCTCATCCCGAACTCCTGTCCTCCTCCTAACATGAATGGAATTACCCTGATGCCCTGTTTTATATAGAGCGCGCCCGTACCTTTTGCACCCCCTATGTCATTAGATGAAAGGGTCAAAAAGTCAATATGATCTTTCTCAACATCCACGGGAATTTTACCGCATGCTGCTGTCCCATCCACATGGAAAACAATTTTTTTCTCTGATGCGACCTCCCCGATCTCACTGATCGGCTGGATCGTCCCTATCTCGCCATTGGCATACATGACTGAAATAAGGATGGTCTTCTCGGTTATTGCGTTCTTAACCTGTTGGGGAGAAACAAGCCCATCTTTATCCACAGGAATGTACGTTACCTCAAATCCGTTCCTTTCCAGGTCTTTTAAGGTATTCATCACTGACATATGTTCTATCGACGTTGTGATGATGTGATTCCCTTTATCCTTATATCGCATCGCTGCGCCGCGAAGCGCAAGATTATTGGATTCGGTCGCGCAGGATGTGAAAATAATACTTTTTGGATTTGGAGCGCCAATGAGCTTTGCCACACTTGCACGCGCATTTTCAAGCTCTCGTTTGGCTTTTCGTCCTGAGGAGTGAAGAGATGAAGCGTTCCCCACATCTGTATCAAAAAACGGCATCATAGCCTCAAGCACGCGTTTTTCCACGGGTGAAGCAGACCCGTAATCCATGTAAACCTGTCTCATATTGTCACTTTGTAATATTCCGATTGAAATTTATTCATTCCTGATCTTAACTTTCTTAAATTAAATACGCCTATCCCTGCCTTCAGGACCCTGGCATTCCGGTATATAGCATGTCGCGTCGATAAAAGCACATGCTTCGTTGCAACTTGGACACTTTGCAGGTGGTTGCGCTGTGCCTTCAAAGTGGTAACCGCATAAAGAACATTTCCATTGTACTTTCATATTTGTCACCTAAAACCACATGGTCCCATCTGCTTCAAGCACCAGGTCATTGAGAGTAGCTGCTCCGACGATCTCAGCTTTTGGTATAAAATCCCCGGTATTAAGATTGATGAGCTTGCAGCTCTGTTCACATACCATGAGCTTGACACCTGCTTTAATGGTCTGGTCCATCACTTCCTTAAGAGAAGGGAAAGCTCCCATTTTAATATTGTCAGCATTTCCTTTTTTAACTACCGTAACTCCCATTCCCAGGAAATATATTATTGCATCGATCCCCATAGCTTTTGCTGTCTGGGCAAGGATGAATGGAGAATAAAGGCGTTCTGGTGTATCGATTCCGCTTGTTTGTACATATAGAAGGTTTGTCATTTTATCTCCCGATTATGTTAAGATAATCTTACATTGTTGTCAATCATTGATATATTCTGCTGCAATTCAAGTCTCTTAGATTCAAGATCCTTTTTAAGTAACTCGATTTTTTTTCTGGATGCGTCAATGTCTTTTTCGGCAAGAATAAGTTTATCCTCCAAAGCTGTGATAGAGTCTTTGAGCTCTTTTTCTTCCCCTATGACCTTCATCTTTGATATTTCATCTTCTTTTGTTCTTATTTCATCAAGGATCAAATTGTACTCTTTTCTCTTTTCACCCAGGGTCGATGCTGCAAGCTGTATCTGGGGAAGGAGTTTATCAGTCTTTTGGAGGTTAAGCTCACCACTTTCAACGATTTTCTGGAAGGTAATAAAAAATTCCGGGGGGACATCGATTGGACACGACAGGCATATATTCAATGCATCACGATCTTCCGGTTTCAGGGTATATCTTCCACTTTCACTTAATTGCTTTAACCTGTTTATGGCCTTGGATAGAGGAGAAATGATATCATTGATTTCAGATGACTTCTTTTGCGCATTAGATTCAAGTAATATCAACTGTTCTTTTGCTGAAACATATTGTTTCCAGATTTGACTCTGTATCAGGATATTCAAATCATTTTGATCTTCTTCTATCTCTTTTTTCAAAAAGACGATTCTTGCATCGGTTTCTTTCATTGACCTTTCGATAGAATCAATATCCACGGCGATCTTCTTGATATATATCACAAGTCCCTGTGACATATCAAGGGCATCTAGCAGGGGTTTTTTAAGATCAATATCTTCTACCAGATGGTTAAGGAGCCGTCCGAGGGAATTAACATCAGCAATAACATCCTTTGATTCCTCAAAATACACCAGTTTTGTATACTGGTAACTCTTCATCATGTTCTCAAGACAAATTCCAAGGGTATGCATACCGTTTTTATGAAAAGTAATTATAGTCTTGACATCTTTTTCTTCCGGTATAACTATATTCTCCAGAAGCATTTTGACCTGTTTTGACATATTGTCCCTGTTGCTTGTTGCAACCTTTATCATCTTTAGATGAAATCTTCCTTCAGGTTTTGATTTATCAAGTTCTTCAGTGCTGTTTTTTATCCTGGCAAGGGTCTTTTTTATTTCAGGGAAAATGGAAGAGACTTTCCTGCCTGTTTCCTCAGAAATTTTCCTGGACTTTGATTCAAGCCACCCAGGAAGTTGATCAAGGTTTAAAGTGTCCTGGCGGCTTTCCTTATTTGCGAAGATCTTCTTAATCCATTTCAATTTGAATCCTTCTTATTTTTTTTGATTTCTCATTGTACGGTTTCATAACCGGCACTTATCCATCCGTTAATTCCACCCTGCATATTATAAACCTGCGAAAAACCGTTATTCACCAGGATATTGCTGGCCGCAACGCTTCGACTTCCTGATCTGCAATATACAAGGATCTTGCTGTCCTTTGGTAATTCTTTAAGTTTTGTCTCAAGGTCCTGCGCCGGAATATCCTGGACTGCCAGTAGTGTTGAATTTCTGATGTGCCCATTAGAGTATTCATCCGGTCTTCTGACATCAAGAATGAAAACTTCTCCCCTGTCGATCATTTCTTTTCCCTGTGTGACATTGATGTTCATAAATGTGTTTTTCTCGGATATCGTGGTGTCTGCAATTTTGTTTTCTTCAGATTTCCTATTATCGATGCATCCCGATAAAGCCACTGAAAGAATAAAAAACAAAACTAATATTAATAAAGTCCGGTTCATGGTTCAATTATACTGTTGAAAAGTATAAAGAGATATCGAAACGCTGAGGTTTCAAGAAGAGATTTTTGATATAAGTAAAATGATATTTCTCTAAAAATCCCCCAGCGTCATCTGCCCCTTTTCCTTGACCAAATTCCCCACTCTCACCCCTATTCTTCGAAGCCTGACCGGATTTTCGACAAGGAATTGTTTTGCAAGCTCATGGGCATTGCTTTTTATTGTATCCAGGTCTTTTGCAGGCACAGACAGAGTATGGCTTTTTGCCCGTGTCTTAAGATCAGTAGCTATGGCAATAAAAGCGATCGATCTAAATCCTATTTTTCGATCTGTCAGTTTCCGGTAAACATCGGCTGAAAGGCTGTTGATCACTTCACTAATAATCGAAAGATCATCCGTATCTTCTTTTAAGGTTGCTATCCGTCCGATCTGCCCTGAGCCTTCATGTTCTTCCAGGGGGGAATCATCTATTCCCTTTGATGCCTGTTTCAACCATTCACCTCTGGCTTTTCCAAACTCCCTGATAAGAACATCCCCGGGCAATGTTGACAGATCGCCTATTGTCCTGATATTCATCTCATTCAGTCTCTGACCGGTCTTACTACCCACACCTGGAAGAGCTTTTATTTCAAGTGCCGTCAGGAAACCCCTGACTTCTTCAGGCTTCACTACTGTCAGGCCGTCAGGTTTCTGGAAATCGGAAGCTATCTTGGCAACAAGTTTGTTGGGTGCGACACCTATTGAGCATGTCAATCCAACTTTTTCCCTGATCTCCTTTTTGATCATTAAACTGTAAGTCCTTGCCTCATCAAAATCATCAACATTACCCGTTATGTCGCAGAATGCTTCGTCTATGCTCTTTTGTTCAATATCCCCGCAATAACCCCTCAGTATTCCCATGATCTCAAGAGAGACTTTTCTATAAAGTTCCATATTGACCGGCAAGAAAATGGCATCTGGGTTCAGTTTTTTTGCCATGCTTATAGGTATGCCCGCCTTTATCCCGAATTTTCTGGCCTCATAATTGCTTGTGCTTACAGCGCCGCTATCCTTGCTTCTGCCTGAATACACGCATATGACCACCGGTTTGCCCTTGATCGCAGGATCTTTTTTTTCCTCACACTGGGCAAAAAAGTAGTCCATATCCATGTGAATAATTATTCTTGGACTTTGCATTATTAAAATAATGACTTTTCAACATAATAAATTGTTCATGTACAAAAGATCAAGTATAACAATAAAAATTGGTACATTTTAAATATTTCCAAAAGAAGATCGAATCAAAAGGAATTAAGAAAATGCAATTGATCGGTATAAAAACACCTCTTATAAAACCCGGGGATGATATGGCCGCCGTGCTATGCAAATCAATGGAGACAGCAGGCTTAGCGCTTCAAGAAAACGATATTTTGGTCCTGGCAGAATCCGCCGTGGCAACAGCAGAGGGCAGAATTGTGAATTTAGAGGATGTAACGCCCTCAAAAAAAGCGATCGAGCTCTCAAAAGTATATCAAAATGACCCCAGGAAGATGGAGCTTATCATTAGGGAATCTGATGAGATACTTGGCGGGATACCGGGAGTTGTTGTAACGATCACAAAAGGGGTGCTTTCACCAAGCGCCGGGATCGATAATTCGAATGCTCCTGAAGGGTACGTTGTGCTGCTTCCGGCCGACCCCAGGAAAAGCGCAATTGAAATAAGGGAAAAGCTCATGAAAAAATACCAATGCAATATCGCAGTCATTGTTGGCGATAGCAGAACACAGCCCCTGCGCCTCGGTTGTGTTGGTATCGCTCTTGGTTGCGCAGGGATCGAACCTGTGGAGGATTTCAGAGGGAAAAAAGACCTTTTTGGAAAATTGCTCTTAATCACAAGACGAGCTACAGCCGATAATCTTGTTTCTGCAGCGCAAATCGTGATGGGCGAGGCAGACGAGAGCACACCCGCTGTGCTTATCAGGGATGCTCCGGCGGTATTTATTAAAGGAAGCATTGAGATCCAGCAGATAGCGAGGGAAGAGTGCCTGTATTTTGCGTGTTTTGATAATTTGACGATTTAACCCTGGCGGGACACTACCCTGAACTCTATACACACATTATACTGATATGGCGCGTATGGCCTCACGATCCTTTTATCAAGAGAAATGACCCGGAACCCAGTTCTTGCGGCGTGTTCTTCGATCACTTTAAAAATCCCCTCAAATAGATCATCCTCATGAGAGATAGCATAAAAATGAATGATCCCGCCATTATTGATTATCCCCAGAGCGGCATCAATGAACTCAATTGCGCTATGAGGGAGATTCATTATAATGTGGTCAGCATCAGATATCCCGGACACTTCCTCATGCGCATCCCCTTCTTTTATTTCGATGTTCCCGAGCTTATTTAGCTTTGCATTTTCCCGGAGATATTTGATCGCGACCGGGTTCTTATCAATAGAAATGACCTGCGCACCCGGGGATCTCTTAGCAATAAGGATACTGAATGGTCCGATCCCGGCGAACATATCCACGATCTTTTCCCCATCTTTTACCTGCTCTGCGATCCTCATCCTCTCGGTTGATAATCGTGGTGTAAAATATACTTTAGAAACATCAAGCAGGTACCTGCATCCGTTTTCCCTGTAAACTGTCTCATTCTTTTTTTCTCCTGCAATAAACTCAAGCTCACGCGTCCTGTACTCTCCTGAAACAGCGCTCTTTGCCTGTAATACTGTTTTTATATTCTTATGCTGCAAAAGGATCTTTGCAATATCTTCCACATTCACCTCATGCTGGTCGATTATAGCAATATCTCCTATCAATTCATAAGCGCCCGGAGCCTGTGCAAGAGGACGTTCGTATTCGAGCACCTCAAAAATATCTATAGTCAGTTCGCCAATTTCTTCAAGTCGGGCTGTGACAGGAATTAATAAGTATTCTCCAATTGATCGTATTTTCAAATCCATATTGAGAACACACAAATCGACCAGTTTCTTGCGTATTGACTCTCCTTCACTTCTATGAACCCTTATACATAGGGATTCCTTCATGGTAGAATTTCACAAGGCAATAATTATATCATTTTCCCAGAAAAACAGTTTCAAGGAGAAAGACAGTCATTATTATTCCGGCAAGGATCGTAATATATCCTAAAATGCTTCCTATCGTGAGACCTATCCTATTCATTTCTTGATTGGTTTCCATCACTATATTTTAGTTCACTTAAAGTTTATAGTTTTCGATGGTAAGACTTACAAATAATAAACCCAATTAAAGAATTATGCTCACATTTATTGGCCTGGGGCTCTATGATGAAAAAGATATTACAGTAAAAGGTTTGGAAGCTATCAGGAATTCTGATGTTGCCTATGTGGAGTTCTATACTTCACACCTTTTTGGCACTTCCATAGGATCAATGGAAAAATTGTATGGAAAAAAGCTTACAGTATTGTCAAGAGAAGATGTTGAACAGGACCCTGCCTGGTTATTGCGCGCAAAAGATGAAAATGTAGTATTCTTAACAGGCGGGGATGCCATGGTTGCAACAACGCATATTGACCTGCGTCTGCGAGCAAGGGATTCAGGTATTGAGTGCGCTATTATACACGCGCCATCTATTTCATCTGCAGCATCGGGATTAAGTGGACTTCAGAATTACAGGTTCGGAAAATCAACGACTATACCATTTCCTTATAAGCGGAAAGAAAAAACGATAATTTCCGAAGCTCCGTATGATACTATTAAAATGAATAGGAAAAACGACCTGCATACACTTGTTTTTCTTGATATCGACAGGGAAAAAGGATTTATGGATGTAAGAAATGCCGCTTCACTGCTATTGGAAATGGAAGAAAGAAGGGGTGAAGGGATACTGGTTAACGCCCTTGCTGTGGGAATTGCCAGGGCAGGGTCAGTAACTCCTGAGGTTCATTCTGATTATCTTGGAAAATTAAAGGATCATGATTTCGGTGGGCCTCTTCATATCCTGATCATTCCCGCCAGCCTTCATTTTATCGAGGCTGAGGCGCTTGTGAAATTATGCGGTGCCCCCGCGGAAATATTAAAATAAAATTATGAGATTATTTTAGCTTTCTTTTTTCTTTGGCAAGTTTTTTCTTGGCATCACCGCTTCCGGCTGCTGCCAATTTCTCAAGTTCTGATACTTTTTCTTTTCTATCCTTCTCTTTTCGCTCCATAATCTTTTTAGACATTGCCATGGTATCTGGTTTTAGTGTTGAAAGTATATAAAATGCTGGGTAATGTAATGCAAATCATTATAAAGGAAGAGAACGAAGTCTTATCGAATGGACGAGTTATTGGGAAATTTTATTAATGATTTTGCGATCTATAGAGTTATCCAGGGAATAATTACCATATTCACTCTGGTCGCAGTTTATCTGGGAGTCCAGATCATTTTGATGTGGAGGTCTTTGAATAATGCAGAAACAAATCCAGATAAAGTCATATCAAATAGGTCGAGTTTTATAAGAAGTTGTGTATTTATATTTATTGCAGGTTTTTTTATGCTTTTCCACAACTTCCTTGAGAGTCTGGGGAATAATGAACCTGATTTTGCGACATATGAATCCTTTGAACTCATAGCTCTTTTAGGGTTGATCCTGTTCCTGAATGAGTGGTATAAAATATTGAAATCATTGAAAAAGGCTGCCAAAAGTTCAAATTGATCGTCCAATCACAACGTTCTGATCCGGACTGCATTTGCATGTGCCTTGAGTCCTTCAGCTTCTGCCAATCCGATTATTGTCTCACTTATGGCATCAAGTCCATTCCTTTCAATGATCTGGACGCTTGATCTTTTTATGAAATGATCCGTATTCAAACCTGATAATACTCTTGCATATCCTGCTGTAGGAAGCACATGATTTGTCCCGGAAGCATAATCTCCTGCTGACACAGGAGCATATGAGCCAATAAATATCGACCCTGCGTGCTTTATTTTGTCCAGGATATCCTCGCACGTCATGATCTCAAGATGCTCAGGTGCGTATTTATTTGAAAACTCAATGCATTCATCCAGTGAACCGGTAAGGATAGCGGCATTTTCAAGTGATCTTTGAATAATTTGCGTTCTATCCCCCTCTTTTGCCTGTGCCGTTATTTCATGAATTACCTTTTTTGCCAGTTCAACAGACGGCGTAACAAGTATAGAAACCGCATTTGGATCATGTTCAGCCTGCGCGACCATATCAGATGCGATAAAATCAGCTCTTGCCGAATCATCCGCAATGATCAGGACTTCGCTTGGCCCGGCAGGGAAATCAATGGATACCTGGCAATACATCTTTGCCGCAGTTACATAAACATTGCCAGGCCCCACGATCCTGTCCACTTTCGGGATAGTTTCAGTGCCATATGCCATTGCTGCTATTGCCTGCACTCCTCCGACCCTGAAAACCCTGTTCGCACCCGCGATATGCGCAGCTGCAAGCGTAAGAGGATCAACAGTCCCGTCCGGTTTTGGCGGAGTACAAATAATCACATTTTTCACCCCTGCGACTTTAGCAGGGATCACGGTCATAAGAGCTGTACTTGGATACGTCGCCCTTCCGCCGGGAACATATGCTCCCGCCGTCTCAAGAGGTGTGATACGCTGCCCCAGCTTTATTCCGGGTGAGAATTCTTTCATCCAGTCTTTTTGAAGCTGTGCTTCGTGGAACGCTTTAATATTCAAAGAGGCTTTTTTTAGATAAGTTAAAAGTTTTTTATCGAGTGAAAAAACAGCTTCATGTATATCGTGGTGGGATACCTCAATTTCATCAATACTGGCCTTGTCAAACTGCAGAGTATATTTTCGAATCGCAGAGTCCCCTTTTTCTTTGACATCATTGAGTATTGAAGTAACGGGCGCTAAAACATCTTTAAGGGCAGTTTCCCGTATAAGCAGGCGTTCTTGTTCGATAACCGAGAGTTGGGCAATGGGTTTGAATAGCATTATATGCTGATTTCAGGGCAAAGAGAGATAAATGTTTTTCTGTCAAGACTTTGAAAATATTACCTGGATTTGAGATGGATATTTTTTTTCATTTCGCTTCAAAGAACTTAGAAACCTCAACAAATATGAGCGTCGTAGATGCAAGAAGAATTATGATTACCCAATCCATGAGACCCAGAGGCACAGTATTAAAAGGACCATTAAGGATCGGTGCATAAATAACAAGAAGCTGCAGCAATATAGTACTTCCAACAGCATATAAAAGCGTCCTGTTCGAAAAGATCCCGATCTCAAAGATCGAAAGCCTCTCAGAGCGCCAGTTGAAGGCATTGAACATCATAGATATAACTATCAGGGTAAAAACCATCGTTCTTGCTTTTAAAAGACCCGACCCATCAAGTGACCATCTGAATAAGAACAATGCCTGCAGGGCAATTAAAATACCAATTGCCAGGCCATATACTAATACTCTTTTAGTGATTATACCCTCATCCGGTCTCCTTGGTGCTTTCATCATCAAAGACTTATCAGGAGGTTCAACAGATAGCGCTATAGGAGGAAGCCCATCGGTTATCAGGTTTATCCATAATATCTGGATAGCAATAAGTGGAATCTCCTGCCAGGTGAGCATCGCAATAAGAACGATAAGGACTTCTCCGATATGGCAGCCAATCCCGTACTGGACAAAATTCCTGATATTCTTGAATATATTCCTTCCTTCTTCAATAGCAGCTACTATTGAAGTGAAATTATCATCGGTCAGGATCATATCCGATGCTTCCTTGCTGACAGCCGTTCCTGTAATGCCCATGGCTATTCCAATATCTGCCGACTTTAAAGCAGGTGCGTCATTAACGCCATCCCCGGTCATGGCGACCACATGTCCTTTCTTCTTAAGGGCATCGATTATTCGCATTTTATGGGCCGGTGTCACTCTTGCATACACTGAAACATTTTCAACAATGCGCTCAAGGTCATTATCATCCATTGTATCAAGTTTCGCTCCTGTGAGCGTCATTTCCCCTTTACCGAACAAACCCAATTCTTTTGCAACAGTGCATCCTGTTAATTGGTGATCACCTGTTATCATGACTGTCTTTATGCCGGCTCTTTTGCATGTTGCTATCGCTGTTTTTACCTCTTCCCTTGGCGGATCGATCATCCCGGCAAGTCCAATAAAGACCATTTCCTTTTCGACATCATTGACCGGGTAAGAATCTTTTAGTGGTTTTTGGGAAAAAGCCAGGACTCGCTGGGCCCTGGACGCCATGGTCTTTACTACTTCGATGATCTGTACTTTTTCATCGACTTTTAGCTCAACCACAGAGCCATTTTGATAAATAGAACTGCATGAATCCAGAATAACTTCAGGTGCACCTTTGGAGTATGCAAATACTCCACCAGGCATCGAATAGATCGTAGTCATCATTTTTCTCTCTGATGAAAAGGGTATCTCATCTATGCGCCGATACATTTTTTCGACCTCATGTTTTCGAATTCCGCCCTTTTGTGCAAGGACGGCAAGCGCGCCTTCAGTAGGATCCCCTTTTATATGCCATGTTGATTTTTCATTCACCAGCTCAGAATCATTGCACAGTGCGCATATTAGGAGCATATTTCCCGGGGCTTTGAAATCCTCTTCTTCCGGATTGATCTTTATGTCACCGATCATAAAATCCCCGACAGGTTCATATCCTGACCCTGTGACATCAAGCATTCTTCCCTCAATATAGATATTCCTGACAGTCATTTCATCGCGGGTTAGAGTTCCTGTTTTGTCGGAACATATGACCGTTGTGGCTCCCAGTGTCTCTACAGAAGGCAGTTTTCTGACAAGTGCATGGCGTTTGACCATTCGTCTTACACCAAGAGCAAGACACACTGTCACGACAGCCGGAAGAGCTTCAGGGATCGCTGCGACTGCAAGTGCAACACCCCATATGAACATATCAATAATATCAAATCCGCTCATGACCCCCAGGATCGAAACAAATGCCACAACGATCATGGTTATAATCCCTATCCAGACACCGAGCCTGTCAAGATCAAACTGCAACGGGGTTTTTTCTCTCTCGATCTTTTCTAGCATTCCAGCTATGCTGCCAAGTTCTGTCTTCATTCCTGTGGCAGTGACAACGGCTTTTCCCCGGCCGTATGTAACTGATGTGCCCATATATACCATGTTTTTCCTGTCAGCTACCAATGCTTCCCTGGAAATAATGTCAGTTATCTTAGGTACAGGTGTGGATTCACCAGTAAGTGACGCCTCATCGACCTGGAGGTTGATGGATTCGATGAGTCGAGAATCAGCAGGTATCCCATCACCTGTCTGGAGAAGAATAATATCGCCCGGTACAACTCCTGACGCAGGGATAACTGACTTATTTGCGCTTCTTAAGACTGTTGCCGTTGGAGCTGCCATTTTTTTGAGCGCTTCGATTGCTTTTTGTGCCCTGTAATCCTGGAAAAAACCCAGCACACCTGACAGGATAACTATCAGCAAAATTATGATCGAATCAGCGATCTCCCCGAGCAAAGCAGATACTACTGCCGCTGCAATAAGGATTATGATAAGAAATCCCTTAAATTGAGATATCAACATCTCAAAGCGTGATGTTTGTCTATCTTCAATAAGTTCGTTTGGACCATAAGTAACTAACCGCTTTGCTGCATCCTGTTCCGTGATGCCTTGCGAAGATGTGACAAGCGATCCAAATACATCCTCTATTTTTTGATCATGATAATACATTTCATTATGATTTTTCAGTTTTAGTATCCCCTTTATATTTTTATTAACACAATTTGCGCAAAACATTATAAACATTAACATTTATTTAATGCATAACATTAATAACGTGATTATTGTGACACCTTTTTCACACTTCTTCTTATGGCATTGTGCATTCAAATATCATCTTGAGCAATATTCCATCCATAAGATCTGGTGACAGTATACAAATTTGAGACATCACATGAGTACGAGTTTAAAACATGTAATAAAATTGCTATCAATAATGATCGTTATTTTTATTACAGGTTATTTCATAGAAATATCGAATATTTTAGGTAATTCATTCATTATTCTGAGTGAGTTTTTCATTATTTTTGCATCTTTTTCTGTTTTTACACTTACCTGGTTCGCTTATGGCAGGTGCAAAGATGATCATACCCTTTTTATGGGAACAACATTTCTCATTATAGGGGTTTTTGAATTATTCCATGTCCTTTCTTATCCATTCATGCCAGATTTCTTTACAATTAACACCCCACAGAAGGCATCTATATTTAAAGATGTGATACAGATCATTGTTGCTCCCCTGTTCCTCATCAGTGCATATCTTTATAAAGATACTCTTCAATTGCTCAACAAAAATGTGTTATATATATCTGCTATATTATTATCAATAATCCCTTTAACTTCTGTATATTACATAGGGAACATTGTCACCAATTATCCTGCAATGAATTCACCTCAAGGTGATGCAACTATTTTGAGGCTCTCTTTCTTATTATTGAGTCTTATAATGATATTTTATGCTGCCTACATTTATTCCAATAGGTTCAGGCAATCAGAAGAAGAGAGTTTGATCTTATTCGTATATGGTTTTATATCGATAGGTTTAGGGGGAATCATAGCTTTTATTTTTGAAATTCCCGGAATATTGCTGGAATGTACAGGTTTATATTTTGTGTATCTTGCTCTTCACAATTCATATATTGAATTGCCTTATGATAAATTGCTCATTGCTGAAGCATCACTTAAAGAAGCAAGAGACGGGGCTGAAAATGCTAACAAGGTCAAATCTGAATTTTTATCGACAATGAGCCATGAACTTCGAACACCTTTAAATTCTATTATAGGTTTTTCAGACCTGCTTAAACAAAAAATGATGGGTGAGTTGAATCCAAAACAGGAGCATTATATCGATAACATTCTCAATAGCAGCAAACATCTATTATCACTTATAAACGATATCCTTGACCTGAGCAAGATAGAGTCAGGAAAAATAGAGATGAACGTTGAAAGAATATCGCTTCCGGCTGCAATAAAAGATACGCTTGAAATGGTGAAGACCACTGCGATGAAACATAATATTAAAATAATAAAAGAATTTGATCCTGACCTTGAATTCATTGAGGCTGACAAGCAAAAATTAAAACAGATATTCTTCAATCTTTTAAGCAATGCCGTTAAATTCAGCAAAAAAAACGGGGGATCAATAACAATAATTACTAAAAAATTGGATGAAATGGTCCAGATATCTGTTTCAGACTCAGGCGTTGGTATTAAAAAGGAAGATATGGGAAAACTGTTCAATAAATTCCAGCAGATCGAATCAGCGACACATAACAAGTACGGTGGAACCGGTCTTGGTCTTGCCATTTCAAAAGAACTCGTGGAATTGCATGGTGGAAAGATAATGGCAGAAAGCAAATATGGCGATGGGACAACTTTTATTTTAAAATTACCATTGAAATCAAAACTAAAGGCTGGATAAATAAACAGAGGACAAAATGAAAAACCAATCAAATAACCTGGTAAAAAAATTTTCCATATACAGTATTCTCATTATACTTCTTCTAGGATTGGTATTGAACTTTGTCATTGCCCAAAAGATCGAAGAAATGGTTATTGAAAGAACAAAAGCAACTACAGTATCAATGGTAGAAGTGACTGCTCAGACTAATGATTTTCATGAACTGATAAAAACTAATTTTTCTCAAGATAATAGCAAATCATTTCATCATTTATATGCTTCGCTAAAAACAGACGAGATCATTAGAATAAAAATGTTCAATACTATGGGTACGATCATCTATTCAGATGAAGATGAACTCATCGGTAAGACTTTCAATGACAATGATGAATTAAATGAGGCTCTTGAGGGTTCAATTGAGGTTGAGATAAACAGGGAGCTTGATAAAGAAGAAAATGTTTATGAACGTCAGGATTATTCTGGCTTGATGGAGATATACGTCCCCATAAAGAATGATCTTGGTGAAATAGACGGGGTGATCGAACTTTATCAGATACTGGATAATACTGATAATGCGATAACTGATCTGCAATTTACAGTCGCCATCATAATATTCCTGGGGCTTAGCATATTATATTTTGCTCTGATCTGGATCGTGAGGGATGCCGCCGTTA
The DNA here is from genome assembly GCA_026552975.1 of Candidatus Methanoperedens sp. Classification (GTDB taxonomy): domain Archaea; phylum Halobacteriota; class Methanosarcinia; order Methanosarcinales; family Methanoperedenaceae; genus Methanoperedens. The sequence continues at coordinate 42,646 of JAPMTR010000073.1, read as the reverse complement.
TCATAGTAAATCAGAATGCAGCCCTGTCTAAAGCATATGAAGACTTAAAGTCGATAGATATTTTGAAGAATCATTTCATAAATACAATGAGCCATGAGCTCAGGACACCTCTTAATTCGATCATTGGATTTTCAGATATCCTCAGACAAAAGACGGCTGGCGAGCTCAATCAAATACAGGAAAAATACCTGGATAATATTTTATCAAGCAGCCAGCATCTTCTTGGTCTTATAAATGAGATCCTGGATGTAATTATCCTGGATGCAGGCAAAATGGAATTAAATATAAATAAAATACCTGTAAATGACACCATTGATGAAATAATAGAGCGTTCAAAACAAAAACCAAACAAGAACAGGATACAGATCATCAAAGAGATCGATCCTCAATTACAATATATTGATACTGAAAAGGATAAATTTTCCCTTATCCTGCTACAGCTCCTTAATAACTCGATAAAATTCAGCAAACCTGATGGATTTGTAAAAATAATAGCCAAAAAAATAGGAAATATGGCCCAGTTCTCTATTTCAGATAACGGAATTGGAATTAAGAAAGAAAATATGGGTAAATTATTCCAGGTATTCAATCAGATCGATTCAGGGACATCCAGAGAATATGGTGGGACAGGTCTTGGTCTTTCTATTTCAAAGAAACTGGTGGAATTGCATGGAGGAAAGATCTGGGCAGAAAGTAATTTTGGCGAAGGAAGCACATTTACATTTCAAATTCCCATAGAAAATAAAAAGGGAGTTGTTAAAGTTTGACGAAAGTATTAATAGCCGAAGATACCCCCCTGAATATGGAACTGATCATAGATATTTTTAAAGCTATGGATTTTATCGTTCATGAGGCATCAAATGGGGAGGAAGCCGTGAAAATGACCGGAGAAGAACAATATGACCTTATCATAATGGATATAGAGATGCCAATAATGGACGGAATTACAGCCACAAAACTCATTAAAAGCAATCCCGCATACGCGAACGTCCCGATTGTGGCACTATCCGCTTTTGCAATGAAAGGAGACAGGGAAAAGTTCCTCTCACAGGGTTGTGATGATTATATCTCAAAACCTATAGATGTCCTAAGCTTTATGAAAAATATGGAAAAATATAAAAAATAACATACTAAAATGAAAGATATTAAAGCAAAACCCAGGATAATAGTTGTAGATGATGAACTGTTCAATATAGAACTCATTGAGGGTTATCTTGAAAGTGAATATGAAATAATCCCGGCCTCAAATGGGCAAGAAGCTCTTCAAAAAATACAGGAGGTAAAGCCGGATGTTGTCCTGCTGGATATCATGATGCCGGAAATAACCGGATATGAAGTATGCGCACAGATAAAACAGGATGAATCGACACGATTCATACCGGTCGTCTTGATAACAGCATTATCAGACATCGAAGATAAGATAAAAGGGATCGAGGCAGGAGCGGATGATTTTCTTACAAAGCCCATCAATAGCCTTGAACTTCGCACCCGTGTCAAATCATTATTGCGAATTAAGTATTACTATGACCAGCTCATCGATAGCAAGGAACAGATCGAGGCGCAAAACGACTTCAGGACGATAATGATCAATATTCTCCCGATTCTTCTCCAGAGTATTGAACCGGTAAAATGGAATGAAGTCTTAAACCAGATGAGCAAAGAGGTTGAAAAAGTAATATGGACTAAATATATTCATGACATCCCTGCAGAGATATTCCAGACCGCAACTTTGTCGTGCAATGTAATGAACAAGATCGGCGGTGGGTTTTCTGTTGAAGAGACAACTGAAAAAGGATATATTATTATAAACAATAAATGCCCATGGGGAGAAAAGGGAAAAATAAATCCTGCCCTTTGTATGATCACAAAGGCAATATTTGCCAGAATAGGCATCCGTATTTATAAGAATGTAAATGTTGATATTATAGAAACAATTGCTGGCGGGGATAACTTATGCCGGATAAAATTATATATGGGCGGATGATACATACATGGAACGAATAAGTTCTGGTATAGAAGGTCTTGATGAAATTATTGAAGGCGGATATCCCAGGGGAAGAACCTTGCTTATATTAGGCACTTCAGGCTCAGGCAAGACAATTCTGGGTATAAGTTTCATACAGCAGGCATGTTCCCATGGCAGGAAATCCATGATAATAGCAACCGAAGAATTGCCCGGGGATATCCTGATCCAGTCCGCATCCGTCGGAAAACCGGTTGAAGAATATTATAAGAACGGCATGCTGCTTATCGATAAAGTTTATGAGGAACGCTCAATATATGCAAAAGATCTAAAAGATCTGGGAATAGAATATATAGATAAACTTCAAACAAATATTCTTGGATTATTAGACAAGATACCTGCTGAAACAGAATGTGTTCTGATCGATAATCTGGGTGTTTTTACACTTAATATGTCCCCGAATGAATTCAGGGGTCAATTTGATTCTTTTATCCTGGGATTAACACAGAGAAATCTGACTGCGGTCATTGTGATGGACGTGTCTTCTGGCAACCATACTGAAAATATAGCTTCTTATTCGGTCTATGGAGTTATCAGGGCAGCAATTAAAGATAATCCATTTACTGGAAAAAGAGAACGTCAGATCGAGATCTTAAAGATGAGGAATACAAAGATATCGCTTGATCCGATCAGGTTCGATATTTCATCAAAAGGTATAGAACTTATGAAAAAATAGGTAATTTTAATGAATGTAAAATTATTAAATACAGGACTTCCAACTCTTGATAGTGAGCTTGAGGGCGGGCTCTATCCTGGTTCACTCGTATATCTTATGGCTGATTCTATGACCATGGCAGAGATATTTTTATATCAATTCATCCAGCAAAGAAATAGTTATTATGTTAATACTGAACGAAAAAAAGAATATATTATATCTAATTTAAAAAAGTATGGTTATGATGAAACAAAAGAAAAATTCATAGACGTTCATGAAAAGTATTATGAAATGAATGGTAAATTCGTTGTTGGTGGGGAGATCAAGGATTATATGATAATTGATTTCCTGATAAAACAATTAAGATCGATCGATGAAAAAGATATTAACCTGATCGTTGATACAATTACGTTTTTTCAGTATCTTGAGGTTAAAAGAAGTAAATTGAGGGAATTGATCGATGTGATCTATGATACTACTAAAAGAACCGAAGGCCTCGGTTTCCTGTATGGTCTCAAAGGAGAGAAAAGAACGATGATCGAAAATGAGATCCTTAATATTTGCGATGCGGTCTTTGATGTATCGCTAACGAAAAAAACCGATAAAAGTGTAACTGAATTAACCATTCCTAAAGCCAGGGACCGCCCCATACGCGGAAATGTCCTTAAATTCAAGATCGAAGGCGGAATTATAATGGATACATCAAGGGAAATAGCATAATCGGGATTCAACAAAGTTTATTAACTAAAAAGTCGTCTGGAACTCAAATCGCGTGATATACTTTTAGAACGCAAATACTGATTATTGGAGGATTATTTAATGGCACGAAAACCAGGACGAATGTACAAGAAGATCACACAGCGCTCATACACAAGACGAGAATATATGGGCGGTGTTCCAGGAAGCAAATTAGTTACTTTTGATATGGGCAATCTCAAAGATGAATTCCCGATCCAGTTAACGCTTGTAGCAAAAGAAGAATGCCAGATCAGGCACAGTGCTCTTGAATCTGCCCGTATAGCTGCGAACAGGACTTTGCTTGATGCTGCAGGGGTAACAAATTATCATTTAAAAATAAGGGTTTACCCCCATGAGGTGTTGCGCGAGAACAAACAGGCGACCGGGGCAGGTGCAGACCGTGTATCACAGGGAATGAGGCTGGCTTTTGGAAAGGCCATTGGCACAGCTGCCAGGGTCAGACAGGGACAGGAGATCATGAGCGTTTATGTTAATCCTGCCAATTTTAAGGCCGCAAAGAAATCCTTGGTATCAGCGGGTTACAAATTACCGACTCCGATCAGCCTTGTAGTTGAAAAGGGCCAGGAACTGGTCCTGACTTGAACTTAATGACAAATTATCTGTTTGAAATTCAGATCGGTATTATATCATGAGTGACTATCTGGCAAATCTTGACAGGGCAATAAAGAATTTGCCTGAGATCAAAGGTTCAGGAGAACGTTTTATTATCCCTGATCCTAAACTTCTCACGGAAGGAAAGACCACTGTACTTGAGAATTTTGCTGTTATCGTCAATAAGTTGAACCGAGAGCCAGAGCACATTTTTAAATTCCTTTTGCGGGAACTGGGAACAGCTGGTAAGATCGAAGGCCCAAGAGCAGTATTCATGAGAAGGTTGACCCTGAGCATGATCTCAGAACTTATTACAGCATATGTTAAGGAATATGTGACCTGTTCTGAATGCGGACGTCCGGATACGCATCTTATAAAAAGTGAAAGGATCCTTACTTTGCGCTGCGATGCATGCGGAGCTCACAGGCCTGTAACAAAACGCCGTGCAACTATGATCGTCAAAGAGGAAGCTCTTGTCGAAGGCGAAACATATGATGTCAGGATCGACGCGGTGGGAAGCAAAGGCGACGGCATTGCCAAGAAAGATAAATATACGATCTATGTGCCAAACACCATTAAAGGGGATACTGTTAAGATCAAGATCAAGAAGATCACAGGAAATCTTGCATTTGCAGAAATGCTAGAAAAGATAACAGTATAAGAAGATCAAACAAAATTAGCAACGAACCCAACAAACACGAACGAGCTCACCTCACTGGAGTTCGTACCAGTTCGTTGCTTTTTTTACATCAAACTTTTTTATTACATCCCTATTTTACAAGTTCCCCGGGCGCTATCATCGCTTCACTTTCAATGACCGCCCCCACGTTTATCATGCTGTTGATCCCGGTATGAACATCATCACCCATTATTACCCCAAGCTTTCTCCTTCCAGAATCAATGAGTTTACCTTTTAACATGACCCGGATAGTCCTTCCGTCATGCCTTAAGTTTGCGATCTTGGTTCCAGCCCCGAAATTGCATCTTTCCCCGATTATACTGTCGCCTACATAGCTCAAATGTCCGATATGAGTGCCTTTCATTATTATGCTGTTCTTTATTTCAACTGCATTTCCGATACGGACTTTGTCACCGATACTCGTTCCGGGCCGAATATAACAATTGGGTCCAATATCACAATTATTGCCAATGATGACAGGCCCGACAATATATGCGCCATTCCTGATGATCGTTCCTTCCCCTGCTGATACGCTTCCCTTTAATGTCGCAAAAGGCTCAACCTCCGCTTTGATCAGGGGTTGAATATTTGACAAAAAATATTCATTGGCCTCAAGAAGCTCCCAGGGCTTTCCGATATCCATCCATTTATCGCTAAGTTCCAGAAAACCCACGTCTTTTCCTTCGTCGATGAGCATCTGGAGAGAATCAGTTATCTCGTATTCTTTCCTGACCGACAAAGGAGTCCTGTGAATGGCATCAAATATTGAAATTGGAAAAACATATAATCCGGCATTTGCAAGATGCGTTGGCGGAACTTTTGGTTTTTCAATGATCCTCAAAACTCGATCATCCTGAACTTCAAGAACTCCATATTCGGATGGATTCTCAACATGCCTCACTGTCAATACAGCGTCATATTTGCATCCGATCAACTTCTTGATATGGGAAGAACTTACAATAATGTCGCCATTTAGGACCAGGAAACTCTCATCGACCAGACCTTCAACAGCGCCGACGGCATTAGCGGTTCCCAATTGTTTTTCCTGATGAATATATTCTATTTTCACACCCATAGGTGAGCCGTCTTTAAAATAATCCTTTATAACTTGTTCTCCATAACCCACAACCAGGAAAAAATCTTTTATTCCTGCCTCAAGCGCTGATCTTATAACATGATACAACAGCGGTTTATTCGCGATGGGCAGCATTACTTTTGGCGTGTTCTTTGTGAGCGGCCCCATCCTCGTTCCCTGTCCGGCAGCCAGCACAACAGCCTTCAAAGCGACCCCTTGACAAGCGTTTCAGCTTTTGCATACAGTTCTTCCACGCCTGTTCGCGCTTCTGCGGTTATCCTTATCTTGGGTTCAGTCCCGCTTGGGCGCACAAGTACCCAGCCGTTATTGGTATCCACTCTTATCCCGTCTATATCGCAGACCTCACCCAGTTTCTTTAAAGAACCTGCAATTGCTTTCATTGCGCTCGCTTTTTTTTCATTGGCGCATGGGATTGCTCCCCTGATCATCGGATATGTCGGAAGCTCGTCTATCAATGCATCCAGATGTCCTTCTTTTTCAACGATCGCAACAAGCCTCGCTGCTGCCAGAATCCCATCAGGGCAAAGGGAAATTTCCGGGAAGATCCAGCTTCCTGAAGGCTCGCCTCCGAACTGGGCGTTCCTTTTCATTAATTCTTCAGCTACATACACATCGCCAACTCGCGTTTTGTAGATCGTGCGGCCATTCAGGACGTCATCCACCATGATTGATGTGTCGACAGGTACTACAATGCTCTTTGTGGTTTCCCGCAGGCCGAAAAAGGCCAGCAGTTTATCGCCTTCCAGGAACCGCCCGCGATTATCGACTGCCATCATACGGTCGGCATCGCCATCATGGGCTATACCAAGATCTGCTCCCATTGCGATCGTTGTTTTCTTTAACATTTCAAGATTTTTTTCTATGGGTTCAGGATCCCTTGCAGGGAAAAAGCCGTCAGGCTGTGAATTCAGGGTCACGACCTTGCAGCCCATGCGCCTCAATAAATAAGGAGTAATCACAGAAGCTGCGCCGCATCCGCAGTCTACAACGACCTTCAGGGATGCTTTTCCTGCTTTTGCAAGGATCATTTTTGCATGGTCTTCAATAACCTCAGTTTCGTTTACTCTTCCGATCCCGTCCCATTTTGCGATCTTCCATTTCCTGTCCCTGATGATCGATTCGATCCCATCCTGCTGTTGCGTATTAAAAGCCAGGCCGTTTTTGTTCCACAGCTTTATTCCCCCATATTCAGGAGGATTGTGGGATGCGGTTATCATTACGCCGCAATCATAATTCCTTGCCGCATATGCAAGCGTCGGCGTAGGCACCATTCCGACACGGGTCACATCACATCCTGCTGATAAAAGTCCTGAAATGATGCCATGCTCGATCATTTCACCTGATGTCCTGGGGTCGCGCCCGATGACTGCGGACTTATGCAGTGAACCAATAGCAAGTCCCACGTTCAAGGCAAGTTCGGGTGTTATTTCCTTATTCGCAAGTCCTCTTATCCCTGATGAGCCAAATAATGCCATGATCATTCCACCGTCACGCTTTTTGCAAGATTCCTGGGTTTATCTATGGTACATCCAAGCGCTTGCGCGCTGTAATAAGCAAGAAGCTGCACAACGACAGACGATAAAATGGGATAAAGCAATTCATCAGTTATCGGGACTTTGATCACGACATCAACATATTTGCCGATCTCTGTATCATCCATTCCTGCAATTGCGATAACTTGAGCCCGTCGAGCCTTTACTTCTTTGATATTATTGACCATTTTATCATAAGTTGACGAACGGGTGGCCAGCGCCACTATCGGGGTTTCATTTGAAATTAGAGCAAGAGGGCCGTGTTTTAATTCACCGGCCGCATAACCTTCTGCATGAATATATGAAATTTCCTTCAATTTGAGCGCTCCTTCAAGGGCGATCGGAAAGTTCAATGACCTGCCAAGGAAGAAATAATCCTTTGCATTTGAAAAGCGCTGAGCCTGTTTCTGGATGAATTCCTTATTATTAAGGATCTGCTGTATCAATCCAGGAAGCAGTTTCATAGAAATTATGAGGCTTTTTGATTTATCGATATCCATTTTTCTTCTCTTTCGAGCAAAATAAATAGATAGCAGATACAGGGCAATAAGCTGGGAAGTAAATGTTTTTGTCGCGGCAACCCCGATCTCAGGGCCCGCTCTTGTGTATAATATATTCTCTACTTCACGGGAAAGTGTTGTCCCGACAACATTCGTTATAGCTAGAGTATGGCATCCGTATGTCTTTGCCTCTTTTAATGCAGCGATCGTATCGGCTGTTTCACCTGATTGGGATATTGCAATAACAAGAGTAGACTTTGATAGCACAGGATTCGCATACCGGAATTCTGAACTTATATCTACATCTGTGTGAATTCCTGCAAGTGATTCAAAAAGATATTTTCCCAGAAGCCCAGCATTATATGATGTTCCGCATGCCAGGATCACGATTCTTTCAAGGCTTTTGATCTCTTCCAGGGTAAGCGTGATATCCTGCAGGATCACATCACCGCTGATCTCAGATATCCTTCCCATTAAAGTATCATTTACCGATGTAACCTGCTCATGTATCTCTTTTATCATGAAATGAGGATAACCAGATTTCTCAGCAGCCTCTAAACTCCATTCTATTTTTTCTACTTTCTTTTCGACAGGTTTCCCATCAAAATCAAAGAACTGCATGCCTTGGGCTGTAACCTGCACTAGCTCAAGATCGTTCATATATATCACTTGACTGGTATTTTTCAATAAAGCAGTAACATCCGAGGCTATGAAATTCTCACCATTTCCAACTCCTGCTACAAGCGGACTTTCCTTTCGCGCTGCGACAAGCTTGTTCGTTTCTGCGCATAAAAATGCGGCTGCATATGAGCCTTTTACTTTTTTAAGACCTTCTATTACCGCACTGATAAGGTCTCCCTTATAATACATATGAACCAGGTGTGCCAGGACTTCCGTATCTGTCTCTGAGACAAATTCATATCCTTTCGATATTAGCCATTCATATAATTCCTCATAATTTTCAATAATTCCATTGTGAACTACTGAGATATTGCCCGAAACATGCGGATGAGCATTGGTCGTGGTAGGGGCGCCCTGCGTAGCCCAGCGTGTATGACCTATACCGCATGTGCTTTTAATATCAGGAAGTATTGACTCAAGGTTTGATATTTTCCCCTCTGTCTTATACACTGAAATACCATTATCTACCAACATGGCAAGACCAGCTGAATCGTACCCTCGATATTCAAGCCTTTTTAATCCATCAATAAGGATAGGAGTTGCCTGCCGGTTACCAACATAACCTACTATACCGCACATTTTTCTTACCTCATACGACCATTGAATCCTGAGGAATATCTTTCATTATCTTTTTACCAGAATCAATGGAGCATCCTGTTGAGATCATTTTTCCCGCCTTTATCAGGACTGACGATCCGATATTATTGCTATCCCCCACAACTGAACCCAATTCATCTGCATGGTGCAATACACTTTTCATTTCAATATTTAAGTTCTTTCCTACTTCTGTGACAAAGTGAGGTCCAATTATGTTATTGCTACCGATAATGGAATTTGACACATAAGATCCTGTCCCGATTCGCGTGTCATTCATGATAATACTGTTTTCAATTTCTGTGAAGGAACTTATAGAACAATTATCCCCGATAGCTGTAGAAGGCAAAATTGTTGTATTGGGTCCAATGTTACAATTCTTTCCAATGATAACAGGCCCGACTATGTATGATCCTGACCTGATGACTGAATTAACTCCTATGGCTACGTCACCAATTATGGTCGCACCTTTTTCAACATGTCCGGAAATTTCCATTTTTTCGCTTTCTCCAAGCAATATAGAGTTTGCTTTTAGCAGATCCCATGAATATACAGCGTCGATCCAGGTTCTTTGTGTGGTAATATTTGTAACGGTCGTACCTTTTTCTATCATTTTCTGGATGGTGTCTGTTATTGCATATTCCCCAATATCTGAGATGGGTGTGTTATCTATTTCACTAAAAATTGATGATGAGAATATATATATTCCTGTATTCACTAGATGACTGATCCTGTCCCTTGGTTTTTCTACCATCCGGGAAACTTTCCCTTTTTCAAGTATTATTACACCATATCCGGTTATTTGTTCGCGGGAAACAGAAAGTATTGAAATAATCCCGGATTCATCCCGGATGAGTTCAGAAATAGTTTCCATATTTATGAGATTATCCCCGTTTAGAACTATGAATTTTTCACCAACATACGGTTTTGCCAGCTTGATCGCGTGTGCTGTTCCAAGCTGGGTATCCTGGTCAATATAACTGATATTTACTCCAAATTTCTTGCCATTACCAAAGTGATCTTTCACTCGTTCCTTTTTGTATCCCACAACGATTATTATATCTTTTATGTCATTATTCGAGAGTGCCTGGATAACATATTCCAGAATGGGTTTATTCGCAACAGGAAGCATGACCTTTGAACGTGTTAATGTGAGAGGACGGCATCTTAATCCCTCACCTGCGGCTAAAATAACTGCTTTCATAATCCTTCGGTATAATAACCATTCATTACAATTTATAACTAACTCCTGTTAGAAAAATTCCCGGGTATTAATATGGGATCAATATCCCTATAACACAAAATATTGCTGTTAATGAATACATTGCATAAGTAGACTGCTTTTCTGTGACCCTGAAGTAATAGGGAAGCACCCATTTGAGGGTGAGATTGTTCGGGACTTCAAGTGTCCCATCATTCCTGGTCCTCCCGAATTTGACCTGTGGATATTTTTTGATCCGCCAGTACACATACATCAGGAAATTAATAGTATGAGGTATAAGCATAATGAAACCACTGACGATGAATCCCTGCATGACGATCATTACGCCCAGTGAAGCGCCCACTGTGAGTGAGCCCACATTTCCCCAGAATATCCTTGCCGGATATCGTTCGAAAAATAGAAAACCAAGTGTCGCCCCGGCCACGGCAATGATCGCAATAATATTATCTATTGATCCTGTCATCGCAGATTTAATTATCAAGGAAATAAGGACAATGACAGCAAGACCGGATGACAGGCCATTGAAACCAGAATGCATGTTCACCAGGTTGGATGCCACAAGGACGAATGTCGGAACGATCAGCTGGCTGTAAAATATCCCAAGATCCATCTGACCCAATAAAGGAAATGCCATCTGGGTATGAGTGGCATATTGCATCAAAGGATATGAGCAATAATACATCAGGACAAGCTTTGCTGGCCGTCCGATATCGATCATATCATCAAGGATGCCGAACAATCCAAAAAGCAGAATTACGTTTAACATAACATAATTCGTGGCATCAAAATTGTAAAATATCTCATTGATGGAAATCGAGAAAAGCACTGCAAGCAGTATGGCTATGCCGCCACCTGTGGGAACTAACTTATTTCCTTTTTTATAATAGTCTCTTACAACAAGTCCTCGTGTGGTGAGTTTTCGAATAAGGTAGGGTGTGGTGATCACTATAATGAAAAATGGAAGAAAAAATATAAGACTGAGTTCCAGTATCTGCCAAAAATTCAAAATATCACCGGGTGTGTTAATGAATTAATAATATATATGTTTATTTGATAAATAAATGATCACTTATTTTCATTGTCTTCTACCGGTTTGGTCTGTCCACGATTCAAATTGAATATTTTATTTTATATAAAAAAAAGGAAGTAAGAGTATTTTCCTCTTACTTGTTAATAATTTATTCTTTTTTCTTCTTATTCTGGAAGAGGAATACGAGTCCAATTACTGCTGCTATTGGCAGGGCGACTGTGGGGAATTCGGGAATCGCGGTTGCAATTGTAGGTGAACTTGTTATTGTATATGATGCAATTCCTGTTGTTCCCAACACCTCAAATACTACATTATATTTTTTGCCTAATTGAGTCGCATCATCTGAGTCAACTGCATCCTTTACATAGAAAGTCCAAGAATATTTTCCTCCTATTTCAGAAACTGGTGGCAGAATACCATTATTTCCGACATAAGAACTCCCCCCATTTTGGGAGCCGGTTATTTCAGTAGCAAGGTTACCAACCCCTGAAAACTCTCCATCTCGTATTGTGAATTTCAATCCATCAGTAGGAAGAGCTCCTCCCTCAGGATCATATGTAACTGTCACAATCGTTTCCGGATTTGGCGGATTTATATCAATTTCAATATTCGAAGGTGTCGCAGTAGTATATGCGCCTCCTATCCCTGTCATCGCTACCAACACCGTCAACATCACGGGGATCATTAATAATCTATTTCTCATTTTATTTATCACTCCTAGGATTATTCCACTAATGTGGTTAGTTACTTATCGTCCTTCATGTTATATATCTTTATTGCTTTTTAAAGATTTAAAAAATGATTGTTATAGTTATTATTATCACATATTGATGTGGTTTTCAAGGCTTCAAATCTTCCACATAACTCTTCCCCGTAATTAACTATATATGCTTCCTCCAATATTAGAAAATATATATATAAATTAAACTTCAAATCATGAAAACTCGATTCAATTTTTTTTTATCACTTACCATTCTTTATGCAATCTTGATCTTTTACCTCTCATCGAAATCAAGTCTGGGAGACCCAAGAACTATACTGGATATGGATATCCTGAGAAATTTAATTCATTTTTTTGAGGATTCTGACCTTAAATTTGTGCTATTTCCTTTTGCAATATTTTATCGGTATCCGGATAAAACAATGCATATGATACTCTATGCAGGCTTTGGAGTTCTGCTTTTTTATACACTTAAATACTCTTTGAACCCGGTATTCAGGAAACAGGCTTTCCTGTTTGCCATAATCATTGGATTCATATATGGAGCAAGCGATGAATTTCACCAGTCATTTGTGCCGGGCAGGTCTGCAAGCATGTGGGATCTTGCTGCTGATGTTTTAGGGGTGACAACTGCACAGACCATTATCTTTATAAAAGATAAGATATGTAATAGATATAAGAACTCTTCTCAGAGATCCATAAGACAGGATAATTTTAAATGAAATATATCAGGATAGTGAATTACCTGAAAGATCGACAAAATATTAACATCGATTTACCGATGGTCTTAATTTTGACAATCCTATCAGTGATATTTATCCTAATTCCCCCATATAATCAGATATTTCTTCGAATAATCTTTGCCCTGCCGTTATTACTTTTCTTGCCAGGATATATGCTGATCGCTGCAATGTTCCCGAAGCGCGGTGAACTCAGTGCTATAGAACGATTTACCCTTAGCATAGGCCTTAGCATAGCGATAACGGTTTTTGATGGATTCGGGTTGAATTATACTCGATGGGGATTCAGACCCAACTCGATAACAATAAGTCTATCGATCATTATAGGTCTTATCTTCCTGGTCACGATCATCCAGAGATGGAAATATGGAAAGGAAAGTTATAGTTTTTCCCTGGGCGATATAAGATCCTTTTATGATATTATTCGATCGAAAGAAACCGAGACCGGGCCAGAATATGATCCTGCTCTTGAAAAAATGTTAATAAGAACAATGATAATTGCTATCCTTATCGTCAGTGCGATGCTGATATATGCAAAATGGTCAAATGAACCTGAAAAATTTACAGCTCTTTATATCCTTGGAGCGAATGGGAAAGCTGAGAATTATATTTCGCAGGTCAGCATAGGTGAGCCAACAACCACTCTTGTAGGTGTGGAAAATTATGAACATGCAGCTGTCAACTATACTCTCCTTGTAAACCTGGGAGGTATTACCCTTACCAAAAAAGATATTTATCTTGATCATGAAAAAAAATGGGTCAGTAATGTAACATTCATACCCCAATTGACAGGGTCTATTGCTCTGGCAGGAGCAAATAAATCAAAACTGGAGTTTCAGCTGATTAAGAACAATGCATCTTATAGGTCAGTTCATCTTCTTGTAAACACCAGCCTTGAATCTGTAAAATTTGCAGATTTGACAGAGATCAAAAATGGGAACATGGAATCCAATGAAAGCTGGGAGTTTTCTGGAAGCAGTCCAGACATAACAGGGGGTTATAATAAACCAGCAAATTTTTCATCAATGGTATATGAAATAAATTTCATTTCCAAATACCCGGGATCTTATGGGTACATTTCCCAGAATTTTTCGACCAATGGAAGCGCTCGCGCCATAATAGCTTTTGACATCAAAGACCCCCTATCAAATATTTCAAATTATACTTTTAAACAGGCATTATTAAATAATTCAATAATCTGGGAATCAAGGGCAGGGATCAAAAACAATAGCTGGGAGCATGTAGAATTACCTGTATATATATCTAACAACAGTACTTTTTCCCTGGGAATTTTTGGAAGATCCATAAGTGTTGATAATATTACTGTCTGGATCGATAATGTGTATTTGAAACCATATAATCCAACAGGAAAAGAGGAAACCAAAATAAAGCCCACCCGAAAAGTATATGATTTCAATGCAAATATCATGGGAGAACCTCGTAAATTGGAAAAAAATATGAAGATCGACGGATTCAATTTCCCTGGATTTGAATATAATCTGGATGAAAACAGATCTTATGAAGAATTGACCCTTAATATTTCCGGATTGAGTGAAACAAATATTCCACTTGTAGATGCCGGAAAAGCAATATATATAACAAGAGTAAATGGAAACAATGTTAAGCTTATGGATTCACAGTTCAGGATACTGGGAAAGGACTTACCAACAAATCTCACCGGGATTATTAAGATCCCTTCAACCATGGTCATAAAGCTTGGTGAATCAATGAAATTTGGAGGAGACTACTCTCTTTCTGTAAGCCTGATAAGTTCAAAGGGTGATTCAGCTATGATCTCCCTTCAAAAAAGTGGGAATACACTTGAGTCAAGATTGGTTGGAAAGGGTATTTACGAATATCGCAAGAAAACAGAAAAATTCCAGTATGTCGTCTTCAGGACAAAAGTAGAATCAATTATTGGCGATTATGTGACTTTTACCGATATGGAACTCTATTCGGATGCGATCACCGAATTGAAGTTAAACGATTCTTATGGTGATTTCGAAGTGGCAAATATCAGTTCTGATGAGATCGTATTTCAGAATAGTTATCCGATCGAATTGAAAGATAAAACTGCAATACTGAAAGGAACAGTTGGATTCAGGATATCAGGGGACATTTTATATCCATATAGCTCAAATGCAAAATTAAGAGGGACACCTCAATATATTAATAATGGCAATTGGATGAACATAACAGGGTCCAATTATCCAGGTTTCTATTTTGAAAATGACTCATCTTATGAAGATTTGCTCATTTATTTTAGCGGGAATGGATCTATTAGACCAGGGGATGCAACATATGAGTCTCGAGTACATTCAGGGAGGATATCTTTCATGGGAAATTCATATGAATTGATCCACCCAAACCGTCCAGGGTATATAAGTAATCTGAAAACAGAAGATGTGCTTAAATTGAAGGTTAATGAGCAAAAGTCATTTGAAGGATATAATTTTAACATCAAGAAAATCAATAATAATGTATTCCAATTATGGATCCGAAAAATAAGTAATGGTGACCAGCAAATATTAATTGAAAGAGCGCTTGATCTAAACACATCAATATTTTCAGGCATTAATTATTTTATGCTGACCGGGAAAGACAATTACCTGACCAAATCAAATGTTCTTGGTGTGGGAGATTCTTTTGAATACTGGGAAGAATTCAAATTGGACAGAGATCATAAGAGAATAGCTGGCAGATTAGAGTATATTAATAATACCAATGCCAGTAATATCAACATAGAATTGAGCGTAAGATTGTACGAAATCCCATTTGAGATATTACCGGGAAAGATGTATGGCGATTTTGAAGTCTATAGTATTTCCAATAATTCCATTATTCTGAAAAATGACATCCCTCTACAATTTGAACCGGGAAAAGAAGTTCCTGTTCTTGGGGGAGTAATGAAAATAAAGACCTCTGCAAATGAGTTCCTGGCATATCCTGTAAAATAAGCGCTATTTTATCCTGTTCAAAGCTGTCATTATCCCAAAGCTAATTATGACAAATATTATCCAGCCCAGATATACATGGACGAACATCATTTTTTCAATTCCGTAATAGTATGCAACATAATATAATATGGATACCCGTATCAAATTAGCAAAATATGCAACAATTATTGCGGTAATTACCAATAATAAGACTTTTTTCCTGTCTTTCAGGGTTTCCATTTTTGCATATCCGACAATGATACCTATAAGAAGCAACATCGAATACAGACCTGAGCAGGGACCGCCAATTACTACCGTGGCATCTTCAAATCCATCAAAATGAACAGTTTCTGTTCCTATGATACTAATATTCATATTTGTCAGAGTATTTACGATGGAAAGGGATGGAATCAGGACCAGATAATGATCAAAATCATGGATAAAATTATTATGAAGCGATGGGAGCAATGAATAAAAAAACAAATAAAGGACTATGAAAGTGCCTGACATGTATATCCCAAATTCACCCATTCTCCTGTACTGGCTCGTTCCATAAGCGATAAGGGATATACCCATAAAAAAGGTCATTGAATCAATCGTTCCAAGCTGGTTCATTGCTTTCATGTTATAAGCTATATCAGCAAGAAGTATCAATATTCCAATGACGACATAATATCTTGAGGTTTTTGTTATATATTCACCACTTAATTTTATTCTGGTCGTAAGTCCCAGGGCAACCAGGAACAAAATTATGCCTATAAGAGCCGAGCCTTCGCTGAACTGGATCGTTGCGCCTGTAAAGAAGGCCATAATCAATAAAACCACAAGAATATTGTTATTAACGTATTCAGTCATTTTTGGATCTCGAAAGGATTTAAGGGTTTTGATAAATATATGAGGAAACTATATATATTTTTCCGATAAATATCATCATTCAATATGGTCAATAATTCGAAAATAATAATGATCTTGTTAATAATATTCCTGCCAATCATTTCTCTGGGATATATTTTCGGCCTGACCGGAGTGTTTGCTGGCATTTCGATCTCTATAATATTATCAATTAGGTTAATAATAAAAAATGTGGACAGGATAATATTATTGATTTACAGGACGCGTCGAACTATCCCTTCTGAGTTTAATAGTCTTCGGGAAAAAATCTACATCATATCTAAACGCCAGGGTGTGCACGCACCTTCCCTTTACATTACTGATTTGGCGCTTCCCGGGAGTTTTGTGATCGGAAAAAATATAAATAATACAATGCTGATTTTTCCAGAAAGATTATCAGGGATTTTGAATGAAGAAGAACTTGATGCTCTTCTTGCACATAATATTGTCCAGATAAATAATTCCATCCGCAGGAGAACTTTTGCATTAATGATCTCAAGTGTTTTGACAATGTCGGCATCAGCCATCCGCTGGGGGGCAGTATTTACGGGTTTTGGGGATTATAACGAACCTGCACCCAAATTATTTGGCCTGTTCGTAATGGGACTTGTGGCGCCCCCTGCTGCTGCTATTGTGAATTCGGTGGACGAGAAGGAACTTGATGTGAAGGCTGCCAGGCTTTGCGGGAACCCGGCTGCGTTCATTATGGCAATAGAGCAACTTGAGAAAAATAATGTTACAGCTTATTCAGCTCTTGGTTTTCTCTGTCTGGTAGATCCTGAAAAAGAAACTTTTTTTGAGTATTTTTTTAATTCTCACCAATCAAGGGAAAGACGTGTAAGAAAATTGACAGAAGTAATGAGGCATATATGATAGAACTGCACCTTGACCTTAAATTCCAGATGAAACCGTGGAAGAAAGCGCTTTTATTCAGCTTATTATTCTATTTGATAATATTGTTTATATTTATTACCATAATTACATTTATGTTGAAGGATTTTAATTTTAAATTGGTGTCGATCATATCAGTTATATATCTAGGTGCATTATTTTTTAGCTTTCGTCATATGTACAGGAGATTTGAAGAAAAATTCAAGGCATTGATTGAAGACAAAATTGAAGAATGAGCATTAAATCATCATATTCAAGACCAGACAAATATATAAGTTATCGCTGTATATGATGATAAAAAAAAGGGATCTTTTTGAAATGCGAACATAATGACTGCGGGAATATGGAAAAAGTCTGGTTGCCTTATGTGGTAAAGGGTCATTCTTATGCTTTAATTGCCCATCCATTTTGTACTAAGTGCGGAATGGTAAGGAACATAAGTCCTGATAAGGCAATTGGCATTGGATATTTTATCAATGTACTTTCAAGAATTGATAAGCATCTCAAGATACCTGGATCAAGCGTCAGGATGCGCCTTGCGGTCAAAGATCTTGAAAAGATGGAGGACTTTGAAGATAAATATTCTATGAGCAGATTCGCGCAGGAAAAAGTATTCATAAGTGTTATAAAGAAATATTATCATATCCCTGATCGGACTATCCAGCAATTTGTATAGGCTGTTACTGAATTGAAATGATGATAAGAGGTGCAGCTGGTATAGTGGGACTGCTGGCATTTTTGGAATTGACATGTTTTGATCTTCTTAAGCGATTACTGCGCTGGGGTTGCGACACCAGACCCCGGGGATGCGCTGCCGATGGAGTCAACGCGGAGAATAATAAAAGCTGAATTTCACCTCGGGCGGATGTTTACTGTTGAAGAACCGTCTAATTTTAGAATTTTTGTGAAACTCTCGGCAGCAGACCTGTAGGGGATAGCGATAAAATAATAAAATTTATTTAGATTATAACGGATGAATATAAAATGGATTTGGATTTCACATTTAATAAATATGGAAAATTATGTCAGACTATAGCCAATTCAGGATATTCAGAATGTACAGTAAAAAGCTACTTTTCTGAAAGTCACAACCATGTAATTATCTTGCGTCATGATGTTGATAGAATTCCAGGAAGAGCTCTTGAAATGGCAAGGATGGAAAATGAGTATGGATTATTATCTACATATTATTTTAGAACGATAGACGAAGTCTTCAAACCAGATATTATCCGAAAGATTGCGAATTTGGGTCATGAAATCGGATATCATTATGAAGTTCTAGATAAAATGAACGGGAACCATGAAGCTGCAATAAAGTTATTTGAAAAAGAACTTGAAAAATTACGGGAAATTGCACCGATAGTAACTGCATGTATGCATGGAAATCCGTTGAAATCTTGGTCAAATAAAGATATTTGGAATTATTATGATTTCACTCAATATAATATTATAGGGGAACCTTATATATCAATTGACTATAATAAAGTAAAATATTTTACTGATACTGGAAGGAGTTGGAATAATACAAAATATAGCGTAAAGGATAAAACAAACTTTAATCAATTGAGACTTGAAAATTCAGACAAGCTTATTCAATTAATTAAAAATGAGACCTATCCTGAGATTTGTATATTAACTCATCCAAATAGATGGAGTGAAACAAGAATTCAATGGATTAAAGAGTTCATTTTCCAAAACATAAAAAACATTATAAAGATAGGAATAAATACTTACAAGTAATTAAAAATATAATTTATTATATAATAATAAAATGAAAAAACGAATTGAAGAAATTGATACTTTGAGGGCATTTGCTATCATTTTCATTATTTTTAATCATATTAACCCTTATACTAGTTTTGACTTTTTAAAGAAATCAGAATCATATTTTGGATTTATTGGATTAAGTATTTTTTTTTTTATTTCTGGATTTTTATTAGTGAATAATAGTCTGATTTCTTCAAGAACAGATTTTCTTAAATTTTTTAAAAAAAGAATATTAAGAATTTATCCAATATATTGGTTCTCAATAATTTGTTCATATTTCATTGTATATATGCTTAATATAAATCTTCCGTTTTTTCAAAAAGAAGAAACTACAACTTTTAAATTGATTTTAAATATATTCGGTTTGCAAGGATTAATGCCTGAAAATTTTAGTTTATTCGAATGGTGGTTTATAGGTACAATTATTTTATATTATGTATTATATGCAATAATATGTTATTTCTCTGAAAATATCAAATATATATTATTCTATTCAGTTATTATAATGGTATTTCTTTTACTATTAAAGTATGAATTAGGGATTATACATATTAATTCAATAAAGTATTATTTTGTTTTTATTGCTGGAATTGTAATTGGTAATGTTAAAAATATTAAATCTGTAAAAAGGATTATATTTTTTAATATACTAATCATCTTTTTATATATTGTTTTTAGACATTGGAATTTTCTTACTAATGAGAATGACATATTTAATCATATTATTAAATTTTCTCCTGCTATAATTATTATACTTCTATATAAAATCAATAATAGCACAAACACTAAGTATAAATCACATAAAATATTATCTTATATATCATATGGTGCGTTTTCAATTTATTTGTTTCATATACAAACTCTAACATTGTTCAAAATATATATGGATTTCTTAATAGGAAAAAAAATATTAAACGTTATTCAGGCGGAATATATGATATTATTTATTGGAATTCCAATTGCCTTGATTACTGGATATTTTATTCAAAAAATTGCAGACAACATAAAAACTCAAAGAATATTATACTTTTTTATAGGACGAATATATAGATAATTCTAATCAATATTGCATCATAATTAATAAGAGAAACTTATATTAAAATAGAGTTTAAAATATATTACTAATAGTAATTAAATATTTATTAACAATAATATATATATATATATATATATAATAATATAAAAATGAGTTCCTAAGATATATGCACATCCAAAAAAGTTGGAATATTTGAAAATATTAAAAATCTCGATAAATAGTTACATGCTGATAAAAGGATAATTATATGTCAATTAAAATAGAAGTTCAAAATTATCAAAATGAAAATGAGTTGAATGAATTCGTTACAAATCCAGAAAATATGGCTTGTTTATGGCATAGTCTGGAATGGAAACAGATTTTAGAAAAAGAATACTCATATAAACCTTTTTATTTATTAGCTAAGGAAAATGATACAGTCTGTGGTGTTTTACCTCTGTTTCAAATAAAAAGTATGGTAACAGGAAATAGGCTTGTATCACTTCCTTTTTCATACTATTGTGGTATTGTTACAAGTTCGGTGGATGTCCAGATTAAGTTAGTAAATGAGGCTCAAGAATTAGCAAATAAATTAAATTGTAATTATCTTGAGTTGAAAATGCAAAAACCACTTCAAGAGGATGTAATTCTTAAAACCCGCTTATTAGAAACAACCTATTATTATACCAGTATCCTGAAACTATATGAGGATTCAAATGAAAACTGGAAAAAATTAGATACAAGAAGGACAAGATGGGCAATAAACAAAGCTAAGAGGTCAGGAGTAGAAATTAAAACTGAAACAGATATTAATGATCTTAAAATATTCTATAACCTTAAAGTAAAAACAAGAAGAAAACATGGGTCACCCACCCACTCATTAAAATTTTTCAAAAGCATTATGGAAAAATTTAAAAGAGAAGATCTTGTTAAGTTGTGGGTAGCAGTACACGATAAACAAATTATTTCCGCATTGATTTTCTATACCTTTAAAGATACTGTTATGCCGGCTTATATTGCAGCTGATGAAAAATATAATTCATTCATGCCAAGCAACCTTTTGTACTGGAATGCAATAGAGTGGGGATGTAATAATGGATATAAATATTTTGATTTTGGAAGAACTGAACCAAACAATGAAGATTTGTTGAAATTTAAAACCAAATGGGGATGCGATAATTATAAGATTCCGTATTATTATTATCCTATTGTTCCAAATCTAATGTCAAAAAATAGAGATAGCACAAAAGCAGGTATAATAACAGGAGTGTGGAAAAAATTGCCAGTTCCAATATTGAAAATATTAGGTCCAAAACTCATAAAACATCTTGGATAGAAAAATGAGACCGAATCCAAATCTAATACCAAGGTTCAATCTGGATTTTGATTTCAGTGATTTATTATATTCGATTAAGTCAATTTTTAATAAAAATATTGATGTGGCAGTTTTAGATTCAATATTTGGCCAGAGAAAATTTTATTTCACAAATTATGGTAGAAGTGCTCTTTATGTGATATTAAAATCATTAAATCTTCCTTTAAAATCGAAGATAGGAGTACCATTATATTCATGTAATGTCGTATTTGACGCAATAATAAAAGCTGGATTTATTCCAAAATTTATTGATATTGATGACAATTTCACAATAGATCCAGATGATTTATTTAAAAAAATTGATGATTTAAAAGCAATTATTGTAATACATACATTTGGTCGACCTGCCGATATGGGTAGAATCAAGAAGATTGCAGGAGATATACCAATCATCGAAGATTGTGCACATTCCTTATTTAGTGAATATAAGGATAAAAAAACTGGAACTTTTGGCAATTTTTCATATTTTAGCCTGGCAAAGTATATTTCGATCGGTGGAGGGGGAATGATAACTACAAATTATATTGATTCTGCAAATATTATTCATCAAGAAATTTCTTCCTTGGAAAAATCATCAATCAACGAAGAATTGAAAAATATATTTATTTCATATGCCCGTTCCTTTTTCTATCATAAGCCTTGGTTTGGTCTTATTTCACTTCCTATTGGTTTATCTATTGAGGATAAAGTGGATTTGATGAATAAGCGAAATTTTAATGTAAGTTTAATTAATAAAAGTGATTTAAGTCTATTTTTACATAAATTATCTACATTTAAAGAACAAGTAGAATTGCAAAGAAATAACTCATTTTTTTTAATCGATGCATTAAAGGAGAATTCAATAAAATTACCATATGAGAAAAATAACACATATTGCAATTATTATTTATTTCCGATCTTATTCAAAAACAAAGATGAAAGGGATAAAGCAAGTATGGAATTAAGAAAAAGAGGAGTCGATAATGCTAAACTATTTAGCAAATCACCAGAAATTGGAACAAAACAATATGGTTATGATCAAGATTGTCCCTTTACAGAACAAGTTGCAGATAGAATATTAACTTTGCCAAATCATTATACATTATCTAATAAAGAATTGAACAAGATAGTTGATATTACAAGGGAGGTATTTCAGAATGAAAATATTATTTGATTTTGGTCACCCCACTGATGTTAATGTATTCAGAAACGTTATAAATAAATTAGAAGAAAGAGGACATTCGACATTAGTTACTGCAAGAGATAAAGAAAATACTGTCCAGCTGCTTCAGACATATGGATTACGATATGAAGTAAGTCCGCATTATAATGGGATTCTAAATAAAGCCATAGGTCTTCTGAGAATTGATTATTTTGTTTATAAAGTAGCAAAAGCATTTCACCCTGATGTTTATGTCAGCGCAGGAACACCTTATGCAGCCCATGTAAGCAAGATATTCGGAAAAACTCACATTGCCTTTCCCAACACAGAACATGCAAAAATTGCATTATATCTAAGCAAGCCTTTTACTGATATATTCTGTACACCCTATTTTTATAAAGGAGATTTTGGTAAAAAACATTTGAGATTTAACGGATTCAATGAACTTAATTATCTGCACCATAATTATTTCAAGCCTGATTCGACTATTATAAGCCACCTTGGGCTAGCTGGAGAAAGATATGTTTTGCTTCGATTTTCTGCATTGAATGCACATCATGACCTAACTGCAAAAGGATTTGATTTTAAGACTGAAAAGGAAATAATGGATTTCATAAAACAAATCGAGGGTTTTGCAAGAGTGGTAATAACATCTGAAGTAAGCTTGGGAAGCAAATTTGAAAAATATAAAATAAAAATTCCTTCAGATAGATGGCATGATTTCCTAAACTATGCGACAATGTACATTGGTGAAGGGGCAAAAACCGCATCTGAAGCAGCTATACTTGGAGTACCCGCAATATATGTATCAAACACAAGAAGAGGTTATTTAGATGAGCTTGAAACAAATTACGATTTAGCATACACGATACCAGACAGGGAAAAGGCATTAGAAAAAGCGAAATCTTTATTGCAGGGAAAAAATTTAAGAGAAAAATGGATCATAAAAAAGGATATAATGTTGAAAGAGAAAATCGATACAGTAGCGTTTATGGTTGATATTATTGAAAATTCGCTCTCTCCTCTAAAAGACGGAAGACCGAGAAATGAGAATAATCGCTTAAAATAGGTTTAAATGGCTAATTATGATAAAGTAGATCCAGAGTGCTATGATACGATGTATTATACAATTCCACGAGAGATTTATATGAGAGAACATTGGAGACCTCTGATTGAAAAGAAAATCGAAAGTTATTGTGCTCAAAAAAATGTTCTGGAATTAGGATGTGGAACTGGTATATATACTGAAATGATAAATAAATACACAAATAAAGTTTTAGGTACAGATATTTCTGGAAAAATGTTAATTTATACAAAAAATAAAAAAGGTCTTTCAAATTTAATAAGAATAGATGCTCATAAGATTCCTTTAAGGACTAGATCTTTTGATGTTATTATTACTATGGGCCTATTTGAATATATACAAAGGGATGTTGTTATAACGGAGATGAAAAGAATATTAAAACAAAATGGAATTTGTATCCTATCAGTTCCAAATAAATATAGTGCATGTAGGATATTTGGAAAGTTGAGTAAAATATTTGGAAAAAAACCAAATCAGGACGACCCCTCTAAAATTGAAATGTTGAAATTATTTAGTGAATCTGGGTTCGAATTGATAGAATATAAAATTGATGATGGATTAATTTGGTTACCAGATACATTAGACAGACTAATAGGAAAAAGATTATACAACCTCATAGAAACCGTGTTTAAGATATTTGGTGAAAATCCGTTTAGCAATGTAATGCTCTTTGTGATCAGAAAAAATGAATGAAACGAAAATGGATATTATAGGATTTGTAAAAATAGTAGAATAATAATTTGATTACAATAATATACTTATTTGTAATAACCTTAATAATTCTATAGAAAATATTAGTGCTAATTTGAAATCATCTTGAAAGATTATTAACAATAATTATGAATTACGTAATAGTTACACCATGTAAAAACGAAGAAAAGAATCTGCAAAGTCTTGCAGACTCAATTATTAATCAGACATTAAAGCCAAAATTATGGCTCATTATAGATGATGGAAGTACAGATAACACCCCAATTATTCTAAATAATTTGATAAATAACCACGGTTGGATTTGTGTAATTACAGGTATTAGATCCCAACGAGACCTTAGTTTTCATTATGCCGAAATTGTAAGTATTGCCATAAAAGAAACTTATCAAATTTGTAATAAACAAAATATCATTTTTGATTACATCGGATTGATCGATGCAGATATGATTTTAAGCCAAAATTTCTTCGAGAAAATTGTATACAAATTTGAGAAAAATCCTAATTTGGGTGTAGCAAGCGGATCTGATGCTACTAGAAAAGGTAATATAATAATCATTGAAAAAGATAGAGATAATCTTCCTAATGGTGGATTGAGAGTTTGGCGAAGAAAATGTTATGAAGATACTGGAGGGTTTCCAAGGAGTTATTCTGCTGATGCGGTTTCAAATGTTTTGGCTATTTTACATGGGTGGGAAACTAGAAAATTTGTTGACATTATATGCATACAAACACGAAAAACGAGCAGCTCAGAAGGATTATGGAAAGGATTTAAGACAAGAGGGGAATCGGATTATTACAGGGATTATCATCCCTTCTATGTGTTTTTTAAGTTCATAAAATATGTTATTTCTCACCCATATTATACTGGTATCGCATATATATACTCGTATATTTATTGTGTTCTAAAATCAAAGGAAAAGATTGAATTAATCGAAGTTCGAAAGTATTATCGTAAGAAACATAAAGAAATAATCAGGTATTATGGAAAAAAATTTAAATCACGTTTATAATATACAATACGGCAAAGTCTCTGAAAAAAATAAAATCATATTGCTGATATTGCTAATATTACTGAACTTCGTGATAAGAATACCTTCGATTCCTCATGAAAAAGGGGGAGATTCGTTCTATATTCATTCGCTTGCTAATTCGGTCACCACATATGGATATGCTGATTGGTGGTGGAATTGGCTTTCAATTTTTGGATTTTATCCTTACTCGTATGCGAGCGCAATCCCATTTTCAGTATCCGGCATGTCACAACTAATCGGGCTTACTGGAATTGATATGGAAAAAACCATTTTATTATATTCTGTGATGCTTGGCCTATTAAGTATTTTTACGGTATATATCCTTGCCGGCATAATATATGAAGATTTTCTTTTCAAGTATTTAATGGCACTTTTTTTCTCAGTATCACAAGGAATACAGATATACAGTACCTGGGAAATTAGTACAAGAGGACCTTTTATAATATTCTTACCTCTATTTCTTTTTATTTTGCTGAAAAATATGAATTATATGAAGGCTATATTCTTTCTGCTTATTATTGGAATGTTTTTGGCAGCGACACATCATTATTATTTCTTTTTAATTCCATTGACTGTGTTATATTTTACTATTAAAGTGTTGTTCAAAATTAAATTTTTAAATTTTACAGGAAAAATTTCCCTATCCAATTTATATTTAATGGGTTTATTAGCTATATTCATGCTACCCTTTTTCTTAAGAAAATTGATCGAATCAGGTTCAAGATATAGTTGGATCATAGAAATGTTTATTTCAAATGCAAGATATCTTGGTCCAATAATAATTTTCTTATTTGGAGGATTGATTTATAATATATTAAAAAGGAATAAAAAATTTGAAGAGTGGTATTTTCTTGGTGCGTTACTTTTAATCCTTCCATTTAGTTATAATCTCACTTATGGCGCTTTTATTTTAATATTATTTTTAGTATTTTTTATATCCATTGCATTCAGAAATTTATTAATAGTTGCAAGCGCAAGACCGAATAAATTTCTTAATTTATTCATTATTTGTAATATCTTATTTTTTGTTGCTTTTTCAGGATTTTATAATCATGAGCGTACAGGCCGTTCGAAAAGCGACTGGTACTTGTCAGAAAATCCATATCAAGTAGCAGTTTGGGGAATGAAATATATTCCAGATAATTCAGTGGCTGTTGGAGAAGGATTAGACGCTTCAAGAATTATGGCAATTTCTGATGAACACCCTTCAGGTCCTAAAATAAACATATCCCAAGTTCAACTTAATAAAGTCAGTCCATTTTCATTAGATTTTTATTTTGAAGGACCCTATATTGAGAAATCAGGAACGAGTTTAGAAGGTTTAATAAGTTGGTTGATAGAAATGGATGATGTTGATAATGCCAAAGGAATAATCCGTGGTTTAAATATAAAATATTTTATTGATGATAAGTTATTCTATTCCGAAATAGGACATTCGATACAAATGAAAAGAGACATAATTTATACTAACGGTAGAATTAATATTTGGTTGCTTTAAACATGGATTTGATCTATCTTTTTCCTAAACGTGATGATGCACCTGCAAGGGTGGGAAAATCAATTTTAAAAACAATGGCTAAGTATAGGACTGAACTTCCATTTAATAATATAAAAATCATCATCGAAGATAGAAAGGTTGATTTTCATGATGAAAATTTTATGCAATTTGAAAATATTAGTTTTTTCGATCTTATATATCACAAAAAATATTTTATAGTACATATTCCTATAAGCCCAAGTTTTTTTCCAAACAAAAAATTTTTAATTGTTCTATTGTGCTTAATGAGAAAAATTCCATTAATTCTCCACTATCATGGAGATATTCGTAGCCATATTGTTACTCAAATTAAATATGAAAGGAAAATAGATGTTTTGTCCATACCTACTGCCCTTTTTATACCATTTATATTGAAAAAAGCAACTAGAGTTATTACACATTCTTATCTTTTGGGGAATATTCTAAAAATTGATTATGGGATTCGAAATTGTTATGTGATACCCAACGGCATTGATGACTACTGGTTTGATCCATTGAAGAATAATGATTTATATGATGTGGGTAATATTATTGATAAAATCAATTTTAATTTATTCTATCACGGAAGGCTCTCGCCTGAGAAAGGTGTGGATATGTTAATAAAAGCAGTTGAAAGGTATAAAAAAATCAATCCAAAAACAATACTTTTTATTGCAGGTGAAGGCTCTCAAGAAAAAGATTTACGTAAACTTTGCTCAAATTTAAATCTGGAAAAAAATGTCATATTTTTGGGACTTATAGGCAAAGAAACAATAAAATATTTTTTAAAAAATGTTGATGCTGCAATTTACCCTTCAAGGTTTGATGCATTTTGTTTGGCAGCTATGGAGGCGTTAGCTAGTGCTGAATGTCCAGTATATATTTCGGAAAAAGCTGGTATATATGATTTTATCATTCAAAATAAATCTAAAATAAACCTTTTTGAACCTAATATTGAAAAAATTGTTGAAATATTAACTCACTCAACGAAAAATAATGAAAATATCATAGCTAATCAGAGGGATTTTGTTAAAAAATATACATGGGATAAAATAATCAATCAATATATATCTTTTTATAATAATTTATATACTAATATAAAATAATCTAAAATATTCGTATAATAAGGTGATAAGTAATGTTTTCCTGTCTAACATGTGATGTAGAAGTTGCGTCTACAAAAAATATTGAAGAGTTAAAAGCCATTATATCATTAATAAATCGCTATGATGCCATTTGCATGTTTTTTATTGAAATATCACAGAAGAATTTCGATTTATATAAAGGTATATCAAACCTTTTTGAAAAACATGAAGTTGGACTCCATATTCATTGGGGTAGCATGGAATCGTATGCAAAGGGTTTAGAAAAAATATCAATAGAAACAATGCAAACTGAGCTCGAAATCAGCTTAGAACTTCTAAATAAACTTGGTTTTAAACCGATATCCTTCCGGGGCGGTGGACTTTGCTGCACTGACGCCTCATTAAGATTGCTTAAAGAGTATGGATTTAAAATAGACTCGAGTGTAGCAGCCAAATTGGATGAAAAAGAAGGGTGGTTCCAAGGACATGGAAGTGTACCCTATATGGGATATTATTATCCTTCAAAAAGATCATATAATATCCCAGCTGTTTCATTAAAAGATAAAGTAGGTATCTTAGAGGTCCCTGTCACGAGAATGATACCTTCTGGCAGGTCATGGTTCCCCTATACACTTACACCGGATAATCCATTTTATAAGTTCATAGTGTATGAGTGGATGATGAAATCGCACGGAAAATCCAAAGCTTTAATTACCCCTATATTCCATAGTTGGGGCGAAGGAAAACTACGGGGTAATAAGTTTCCGAAATTCCTAGAAAAATTAGATCAACTAATCAGATTTTTAATAAATAGAGATATTAAATTCATAAAATTTGAGAGTTTACTATGAGTGATTTCATGAAATACAAAATTATGGTTTTGGCTTCGGGAGGGTACA
The DNA here is from genome assembly GCA_026552975.1 of Candidatus Methanoperedens sp. Taxonomy (GTDB): domain Archaea; phylum Halobacteriota; class Methanosarcinia; order Methanosarcinales; family Methanoperedenaceae; genus Methanoperedens. Next base: position 13,481 of record JAPMTR010000073.1, on the reverse strand, counting down.
CAGGTTTTTCACATGTTCATGAATACCTACTCCCAGAATTGGCAAAGAAACACGATATAATAGATGTTTTTAATACTAGGATTTCAGGATTACCGAAGTTATATAATTCTATCTACAGTTTTTTGCATATTCCTGGTTTATCCAAATATTTCCATCCGTTGCGTATATTATCAGAGGAAGAATTTAGTAATTATTATTATACAAGTATATATAGTGCTCAAAAAAAATCAGAAATTAGCAGACACCATATAGAAGAATATAATGATAAATATGATATTATATTTCAGACTACATGGCAACCTCCTATTATGATAAAATCACAAAAACCTCATTTCATTTTTGAGGATTTTACAGTGAAACAAGCGGATAGAGAATATCCTGAATGGACTAAGTTTATATCAGACAAGAGTAAATGGATAAAATTAGAAACTGAGACATATCAAAAAGCTACCGCAATTTTTACTGTCAGTGATCATACGAGAAATTCGATAATTAATGATTACAACATTGATGAGTCGAAGGTTATAACCACATATAATGGTGTAAATCTAAAGGAATTACCAATTTTCGAAAAAGACTATAGTAATAAAACCATTCTTTTTGTCGGTATCGAGTTTAATAGGAAAGGTGGCCCCTGTCTAATAAAAGCATTCAGAGAAGTTAAAAAAGAAATAAAAGATGCGCAATTAGTTATTGTTGGTTCAAATCCGAAAGTAAATATGGAGGGTGTTTCTGTTAAAGGATATGTAGATTATAAAACTATTTTGCAATTGTATAAAAATGCGTCAATTTTTTCTTTGCCTTCTTTGTGTGAGCCATTTGGAATTGCATTTCTGGAAGCAATGGCATATAAAACACCATGTATCGGTACTAATGTTGATGCAATGCCTGAAATCATTGAAGATGGCATAACAGGCTATCTAGTGGAACCAGACAACCATAAACAGCTTGCGGAGAAACTTATTTTGTTATTGGGGAATGAAAAATTAATGAGCGAAATGGGAGAAGCTGGACGAAAAAGAGTCGAAACATGTTTCACTTGGGATACGGTTGTTCAACGTATTTCAAAAAAATTTGATGATTTTGTTTGTTGAATTTTCATAGATATCATAGATATATTGTTTTATATTTTATACAACCATAAATCATTCCAGATTTATATCCGATATTTCGGATCAATATACAAAATGGAACTGCAATATGCATCATTTTATCTCTTTTTCTTAAGATAACACTCAGAAATCTAAAAGGAATTTGTATGAGTAGCGTATATAAAATTTGGACATACCCCCCTAATCGGAATCTATTTTTATCAAAATGTTTTTTGAATAACTGCACATTGCCACAGCCATATCTAAATTCTTTATTGAATAAACTTTTGAAATCAGTACCATGTTTGTGAAATATTATTGAATTATGTTCGTACGCTAAAATATACCCCAGGTTATGTATCCTCCAAGAAATATCATAATCACCACCAGACGTAAAGGTTTCATCAAAAAAACCAACCTGGCCTAAAATATTTTTCCTAAATGCGGCATTGGCGGTAGCAATTGATGGTCTTTTAGATTTGATTGAAGATTCGTTGTCCAATGCTGAAATTGATTCTAAATATTTCTCAACAATTGTGGTGGGATTATAAGTTATTGTTTTACCACCTACTGCACCGACTCTACTATCCCTAAACGGCTTTATAATATTTATTATCCAATCTTTATCTGCAATACAATCCGAGTCTGTGAATAATAGAATTTCCCCTTCCGCCAATTTAATACCTTTATTTCGTGCGGCATACGATCCTTTTTTTGTTTCCAGTGCATATTTTACAGGATATTTACTAATAATATGACTTGTGTTATCCTTTGAATTGTTATCAACAATTATCAATTCATATTTATTTATAGGATAGTTTAAATTTAACAATGAATTAATACATTCATCAATTATTGATTCACCATTATATACTGGTACTATAATAGAGATAAACGGTATATTTTCCATTGACTTTATTTTTGTTTATTCCTATTTATAATTTTGTTTTTGCATAAAAAATCATTATCAAATATTTCAGATAGGGTGGATTAGCATTTTAGGGGTTTTAATCAAAATTATAATGATTATGTATATAATATGGCACAGATATGTTTATATGTTTCTTTGCTTTATTAAACAAAATAAATTCTGGTAATGGATTTTATTTTAGATTGACAATGGTTCATTGAGTTGAATATGAAAAAAGATAAAACAAAAGTGAGTATTGGTATGCCCGTATATAACGGTGAAAAATACCTTACAGAAGCATTAGATTCAATTCTGGCTCAAACATTTGTAAACTTTGAATTAATTCTCTCAGATAATGCTTCTACTGATCGAACATCCGATATATGTCTAGAATATGCAAATAAAGATTCACGAATTCGTTACTTTAGAAACGAAAAGAATCTAGGAGGTGCCTGGAACTTTAATCGTGTTTTCGAATTATCGGATGGAAAATATTTTAAATGGGCTGCACACGATGACATAATATCTTCTGATTTTCTATTGAAGTGTGTTGAAGTTCTAGACAACGATCCTTCAGTGATCTTATGCTACTCCGATACCATAATAATTGACGAAAATGGAAAAATAATAGAAAACTACGACCTCAATTTAAATACAGATTCGCCAAAAATACATGAGCGATTTCGTGACATTCTTCTAAAGCAAGAAAGATGCTTCGAGCAGTTTGGGCTTATTCGTGCAAGTGCCCTTATAAAGACATCGCTTATGGGTAATTATGGACATGCAGACGGAATTCTTTTAGCTAAACTTGTTCTCTTAGGTCGGTTTTATAAAATTCCTGAATACCTATTCTTTGAACGAAAACATCCACAACAATCGATGAATTTAATTGGCTGTGATAGGAATAATATGCCCAATTATTATTTACAGGCGATTTGGTTTGATCCGGCAAAAACCGGAAAGATAATACTTCCATATTGGAAAATGCTCAGCGAGTATTGCATTGCCGTATTGCAGGTTCCATTAAATTTCTATGATCGAATATTTTGTTTCCCATTTCTCATAAAATGGGCAATGAAACGGAGATACTATCTTATGTATGAAATAATTATTGCGGCTAAACAGGCCTTTAGTTTAAAAATATAGAAGAAAAGAGGAGGAACCAGATTTGAAAGTAGTAATTCTTGCTGGTGGATATGGTACCCGCTTAGCAGAAGAGACCGATATAAAGCCAAAACCGATGGTTGAAATTGGAGGAAAGCCAATCCTCTGGCATATTATGATGCATTACGCTCACTACGGTTGTAAAGATTTTTATATTGCCCTGGGATATAAAGGAGAAGTTATCAAGAAGTATATGGTGGACTTTAATTCGCTTAACAGCAACCTCACAATAAATCTTAAGTCAGGTACGGTTGATATTGAAGACGGCCATAAACTTGATTGGATAGTTAAGTTGGTTGACACTGGAATGAAAACTGAGATCGGTGGTCGAATTAAGCGATTGGCGCCATATATTGGTAATGAGACGTTTATGTTAACGTATGGAGATGGTGTTTCTGATGTTAATCTCCACGATTTATTAGCTTTTCATCATTCTCATGGAAAATTGGCTACTTTGACCGCCGTTCAACCTCCAGAACGTTTTGGTCTCATCGAGATTGAAGGTGACGAAATAAAAGAATTCAATGAAAAGCCTCAAACTGATGAAAATTGGATAAATGGAGGTTTTTTTGTATTTGAGCCAGAAATTTTTGATTATATCGAAGGCGATGAAACATTATGGCAAAAAGCTTTAGGGGAATTGACTAAAGATGGACAATTGATGGGCTATCGCCATAGTTCTTTTTGGCACTGTATGGATACTTTGCCTGACAAATATTATCTTGAAAAACTATGGCAAAGCGGCAATCCACCATGGAAAATTTGGGAATGAAAAAATTACATCCATAAGTAATTTAGAGGAATAAGTGAAATATAAATGAAAATAGCTATTGTCAATCAACCTATAAGTGAAGTTTTTTTACCTGAAGGTCGAGGTTCGATTGGAATAGTAACTGTTGAACTCGCACGCAGGCTGGCCAAATCCAATGAAGTTGTGGCATATATAAGAGGACATGGTATTCGAAAAAAAGAAATATGGGACAAAGGCGTCAATTACCGATTTATACCAGTAGGTTTCGATGAGAAATTTTTTCTGAAAATCCTTTCTGGATTTTCGACGTTATTTCCGATGTTCTTTGACAAAAAACGTCCGGAATTTACATCATGGTTTTATTATATTTCATATATCCTACAAATTTCAATTGATATCAGGATGCAAAAATTTGATATTGTTCACATTCACAGTTTTACACAGTTTGTCCCAATTATCCGAGCCTTAAATCCTGATATTAAAATTGTTTTACACGTACATAATAATTGGATGTCTGATCTTGACAGTGAAACGATTGAACGGCATCTTATCAATACTGATCTGGTAGTTTGCGTGAGTGATTATATTGCAGAAAAATTCCGCAGCCGTTTCCCCAAGTGTGCTAATCGATGCCAAACAGTCTATAATGGTGTAGATATTAATCTATTTTCCAGAAAGAATGACCCAACAGCTAATAAAAAAGATGATACCAGAAGATTGCTGTTTGTCGGGAGGGTGACCCCGGAAAAAGGTGTTCATATATTAATCGAGTCATTTAGTAAAATTAGTAAAATATATCCCAACGTAAAGCTTGAAATCGTTGGTCCTCTCTGGTTAGCACCTATGGATTTTAATATCACTATAAGTGATGATGATAAAGTACGTGAGTTAGCACATTATTACGATAAAAATTCTCAGTTAAGTTACTTCACAAAGCTTAAAGACCTTATACCCAAAAATCTTGAAAATAATGTGATTTTTACTGATCAGCTTCCACAATCACAAATTGTTAACCATTATCTTGATACGGATGTTTTTATTCTACCATCTATATGTCATGAGGGTTTTGGAATGACTATTATTGAAGCAATGGCTTGCCAGGTTTCAGTAGTTGTTTCACGATCCGGAGGAGCGACAGAAATTGTTGAAGGCTGTAAGTGCGGTCTAATAGTTGAAAGAGGTGATTCAAATGCACTTGCTGAAGCAATTATTCAATTATTATCAGATGATAAACTCAGAAAAAATATGGGAATAGCGGGACGAGAAAGGGTTCTTGAACTTTTTTCATGGGATCGAATATCTGAGAATCTATTGAATGAATATCATAAATTATTGATCTAATAAAATATAGAATGTGGTATATGAAAAAACGTATTCAAGAATTAGATACATTAAGAGCATTTGCAATTATTTTTATTATTTTTGCACATATTGATAGTTATACTACCGTGATTTTTTTTGATACTTGGGATAATTTTTTTGCATTTATTGGATTGAGTCTCTTTTTTTTCATATCGGGATTTTTGTTACCACACACCAATAAAATTTCGTCTAGGAAAGTTTCGATGACGGGATCAAAGTCCCAAAATTGACACAACCTTCACTGCCCATATCAAGTAATAATAGAAACAGTAACAATAATTAGGTTTTTCATGCTTCATGCATGAGTCGAAGACTCATGAGGGTTTCAATGGGAAAAGGGGGTCAATTTTGGGTGGGAATCTTCATTGGAGATCATTGTTCCATTTGTGTATTGAAAAATGCATGCACTAAAGCAAAAAAAAGAATTATTTCAAGAGATCCCCGAGAACATTTAATGGAAGATATGAGGAAAAAACTAAGAACGCAAGAAGGAAAGGAACTTTATCAGGAACGTATGTCAACTGTTGAACCTGTTTTTGGCCAGATGAAACAAAATAGGGGATTTACAGAGTTTCTTTTGAGAGGAGAAGATAAAGCAAAAGTGGAATTCATCATGATGTGTATTGTTCATAACATTGAAAAAATAGCTGGATTCCTGAAAAGAAAGGCTAAAGACGTGAAGGAAGTACTTCAAAAGGATATTCCAGGGTGTAATATTGAAAATATTGGTGAAATCGTGGCAAATTGTGCGGATTAAATATCATTTTTGAGTGGAAATGAAGGTGGGATTGGTTTTTTCAACTCGAATTGAAAATAAAGTCATTTGTTTGTTGATATTTTGATCGTTTTTGGATTCATAAACAGGGTTTTGGGACAGCCTGTAAATCTGCTTTTTTGTTTGCGATAATCAATCGCTGGATCAAATCGTTCCCCAATTTATCTTTAATACAGATGTCGGACTTGTCTTTAGAAACATCTATTCCGACGTATAATATTGTTGTTGCGTTCATTTTATTTCATCCTCCTTTATTTTGGTATATAGGTTAGATCGAGAGAGCCAGGTCCCACTTCCTCCTTTCCTACACAAGTTCGCGAGTTATATGTGGTACATTTATATATGTCCAAAACGTCTTATTCGTGTATTAAAAGGATGAGAGGGCAACAGGTTTTTCTACGGGAACGGATCCCAAACAAAATGTTCGTTGCCCTCTCGACCTACTTTTATGCAGGTACAAGAACGCTTAATTATTCTTGCATGGATGTTGTATATACGAACAAAACTGGCGTTTACCAAAAAATATAACTGTTAACCGCACATAAAATGAACTTTATCGATTAATATAGGAGAATGAAATGAAAAAAGCAAAGGACGTTGTGAATGAGGATTTGAAATATATCAATGAAAATCTGAAATCGGAGTTTTCTCAATTAGCAGGTAAAAATCTTTTGATCACAGGTGGCGCAGGATTCCTTGGTTATTATCTGATCCATGCTGTATTATATTGGAATAACCATACGGATGAGACTCATAATATCCAGGTAACAGTATATGATAACTATATCCGTGGTATTCCACAATGGTTGCTCAAACTAAAGACGCAAAAGAACCTGACATTAGTGAAACATAATATTATTGATTCCTTGCCGTCGGATATTAGTGATTTTCAATATATCATACATGCCGCAGGAATTGCCTCACCCATATATTACCGGGCGCATCCGATCGAAACGATGGATGCTAATGTGAATGGTCTCAGGCATCTTCTTGATTATTGCAAAGTACAAAAAGAACAAGGGAAAACATTTGAGGGTTTTCTCTTTTATTCCAGTAGTGAAATATATGGGGATCCAGATCCTGCTTATATCCCTACTCCTGAGACTTATCGTGGCAATGTCTCATGTACAGGTCCACGAGCCTGTTACGATGAATCAAAGCGATATGGTGAAACTATGTGTGTAAATTTCACCAACGAATATGATCTTCCAATAAAAGTTGCCCGTCCGTTTAACAATTATGGGCCGGGTCTAAAAATATCGGATAAACGTGTAATCCCTGATTTTGCCCGTGATATCTTTGCAAACAGGGATATTGTTATGCTTTCTGATGGATCACCAAAAAGGACATTTTGTTATGTTGCCGATGCCATTATTGGCTACTATAAGGTTTTGGTTAAAGGCAAAAATGGTGAAGCCTATAATATAGGTGTGGAAGAGCCTGAAATTTCGATAAAAGAGTTGGCAGAATACATAGTAGATATTGCAAAAGATCACTTTGGATATAAGGGTAAGGTTATCCATCAAAAAAGTGGTTATAAGGATTATCTGGTGGATAATCCTAATCGGAGATGCCCTATAATAACCAAAGCCAGGATGGATTTAGGATATAACCCTACGATTTCATTGAAAGAAGGATTAAAGCGTTCACTTCTATGGTATTCTGATAATCTTGAAGCAGAGGATTCATGATGAAAGTTTCAATTATCGGTACAGGTTATGTTGGGCTGGTAACAGGAGTTTGTTTTGCGGAAAAGGGTCATCAGGTGGTTTGTGTAGATGTGGATAAAGGAAAGGTAAATAAGATTAACAAGGGGATTGCCCCCATCTTTGAGAAAGGTCTGGAAGAGCTACTTCAAAAGAATATTCAAAAAAATCTGCAGGTAACGACTGATCTTTACAATTCTGTACTTTCAACAGATATAACGTTAATCGCTGTGGGAACACCATACAATGGAATAGAAATTGATCTTACATATGTAAAAGAAGTATCACGGCAAATAGGGAATGCGCTTAAGGATAAAGCTAATTACCACGTTGTCGTGGTAAAAAGCACGATTGTTCCAGGAACGACAGACGAAGTGGTTTTGTCGATATTGGAAGAAGCATCTAAAAAGAAAGCAGGTGTCGACTTCGGGGTTGGCATGAATCCGGAATTCCTGACCGAAGGTGATGCTGTCAATGACTTTATGCATCCTGACAGGATCGTATTAGGGGGGCTTGATAATAGGACTATCCATGCTATGGAAGAGCTATATCATTGTTTTGAAGGGGTGGATTTGATCAGGACGAATAATAAGACGGCTGAAATGATCAAATATGCTTCAAATGCCCTTTTGGCAACCATGATATCGTTTTCAAATGAACTCGGAAATTTGTGTTCTGCCATGGGCAATATTGATATCGTCGATGTAATGAAGGGAGTTCATATGAGCAATTACCTGAGCCCTATCCAACCTGATGGTGATCGTGTTGTTGCACCGATCACAGCTTTCCTTATAGCCGGGTGTGGGTTTGGAGGAAGTTGTCTTCCGAAAGATATAAAGGCTTTGATTTCCCACGGGAAAAAAGCAGGTAAACAAATGCCATTGCTTGAAGCAGTCATTCGGATAAATGAACACCAATATGAACAGGTGCTCTCTCTCCTGAACAGGCATTTTCCCTCTCTAAAAGGAATTCATGTTACTATCCTGGGTCTGGCATTTAAGCCAGGTACGGATGACATGCGAGAATCCCCGGCTATACCGATAATTAGGAAATTATTAGATCAGGGAGCATTGATCAAGGCTTATGATCCAATTTCAAAACACGAAGCTAAAAAAATTTTTGGAGATTCAATCGAGATATCTAATGACTTATTTGAATCACTGCAAAACAGTCAAGCGGTTATATTAGTTACGAGATGGGAAGAATTTTATAAAATTCCTGAATTGTTAGTAAACATTCAACCACAGCCACTGTTTATTGACGGTAGGCGTATGTTGGATAAACATAGTATTGAAAATTACCAGGGAATTGGAATGTGAACAGAATGATTTTTACAGAAACAAAGCTAAAAGGTGCATTCATAATAGATATTGAAAAACGAGAGGATAATCGAGGATTTTTTTCCCGTGTCTGGTGTATGAAGGAATTTGATGAGCATGGATTGAATACCCGAAACTTCCAGTCAAATATTGGTTTTAGTCCCAAAAAGGGGACGATGCGGGGATTGCATTACCAGTTAACACCTTATGAGGAAGCAAAACTTGTTCGTTGTACTATGGGCTCTATATATGACGTTATCGTTGACTTACGGCAGGAGTCCCAAACTTATAAGCAATGGTTCGCCCTGGAATTGACAGGTGAAAATCGTAGAATGGTTTACATACCTGAAAGATTTGCACATGGGTATTTAACTCTTGAAAACAATTCCGAAGTATTTTATCAATCATCTGAGTTCTATTATCCAGAATGGGCGCGTGGTATCCGTTATGATGACCCTGCGTTTAGGATTAACTGGCCAATTGAGGTTCAGGTTATATCCGAGAATGACAAGAATTGGCCATTATACATATCATAAAGGAGTAAAAAATGATTATCGTTGATAAAGAGTTAGAAAAACGGCATCGTGATGGTAATCCCATCAGGGTTGCATTGGTTGGCGCGGGTTATATGGGTCGTGGTATAGCAATTGAAATCATTAACGCGATTGTTGGTATGCGTCTTGTAGCAATCGCAAATCGTACCATCGAGGAAGCTGGACGAGCTTATCAGGAAGCTGGAGTTAATTCATATGTCATTGCTGATACTGTTGCAGGTTTGGAGGATGCTGTTGCTAAAGGTCAATTTTCCATAACTGATGATCCGATGTTGTTATGCCAGGCAAAAGGTATAGATGCAGTTATCGAAGCTACAGGAGAGATAGATTTTGGGGCTAAGGTCGCATTAGAGTCCATAGAGAATGGTAAGCATGTTATTTTGATGAATGCAGAGCTAGATGCTACAATTGGACCTATATTGAAAGTATATGCGGACCGTGCTGGGGTTGTGATTACCAATACAGACGGAGACGAGCCAGGTGTGGCAATGAATCTTTACCGTTTTGTTAAAACTATTGGATATCATCCGGTACTGGCTGGTAATATGAAAGGTTTCATAGATCCTTATCGCACACCCAAGACCCAACAAGAGTTCGCGACAAAACACAATCAAAAACCCAGGATGATAACTTCCTTCGCGGATGGAACTAAGCTCTCAATGGAGACGACTATCCTGGCAAATGCCACGGGCTTCAAGGTTGGGAAGCGGGGTATGTATGGACACCGTTGTAGCCATGTTAAAGACCTTCCTGCTATGTTTTCTTTCGATCAGTTAATGGGTGGAGGGTTAATTGACTATGCATTAGATGCTGAACCCGGTACAGGGGCATTTGTCGTTGGTTATAACGAACACCCGATCTTAAAACAATACATGAGTTACTTTAAAATGGGTGACGGACCATTCTATGTTTTTTATACCCCATACCATTTGCCGCATTTACAAATCCCCTTAACAGTGGCTAGAGCGGTATTATTCCATGATGCAACTGTAGCACCTCTGGGGGCTCCAATGTGCGATGTGATTGCTATAGCTAAACGCGACCTGAAAGTCGGTGAAATATTGGATGGGATAGGGGGATATACATGCTATGGAATGATCGATAACGCCGAGGTTTGTCAAACTGAGAATCTATTACCCATGGGTCTCTCCAAGGATTGCCGCATAATAAGGGATATAAAGAGAGACCAGGCAATATCATACATGGACATTCAACTACCTGAGGGTCGAATTTCAGATAGGCTAAGGGCTGAACAAGATGCATTTTTTTTTAAAACTTGAACAAGAGGTTAAATGCTTGTAATCAGTTTGAATCAGATGCATGATAAAGCTCTCCGAGTTTTATGTCTCGGGGCGCACAGTGACGACATCGAAATCGGATGTGGTGGTACAATTTTAAAACTTATTGAGCAATATCCAAATATTAGTTTTTATTGGGTGGTTTTCGGTTCCAAAGGATTAAGGACTGAAGAAGCTCTCAAAAGTGCAAATGATCTACTAAATGATGTACAGGATAAACAAATATTTGTGAAAGGTTTCCGTGATAGCTTTTTCCCATATATTGGGGGAGATATTAAGGAATATTTTGAGCAAATAAAACGTGATTTAGATCCAGATATTATCTTTACACATTACCGTCAGGATTTACATCAGGATCATCGCCTGATTTCAGATTTAACCTGGAACACATTCAGGAATCATCTAATACTTGAATATGAGGTTCCTAAATACGATGGTGATATGGGCTCTCCCAATTTTTTTGTTAATCTTGATGGACCTATCTGTCGCAAGAAAATTAAACATTTACATTCTCATTTTAAGACTCAGACCGACAGGCAATGGTTTTCAGAAGAAACCTTTCGAGGCTTATTAAGGCTGAGAGGGATTGAATCAAATTCTCTTGAAAAATATGCGGAGGCATTTTATTGTCGAAAGATTGTCATTTAATTATATAGGACTAAATTCATTTTACTCTCGATTTAAATATATAAATTTTATGTGCGTTTATGAATTTTATTTAGATATAATTATTTAGATATAATAAATTGGAGCATACTCTAACCGATTGAAATGGAATCCCAAAATCTAAAACAACGAACAATAAAAGGTATCATTACCCAGATATTTGTCAATTTCATCCTTAAAGGGCTGACAGTAATAAAAACTTTTATTTTCGCTCGCATTTTTGTCCCCGAAGATTTTGGCATATTTGCAACAGCAGTACTCGTTATTTCGTTTATAACATTATTTGGTGAGTTGGGTATAAGTCAAAGTATCATCAAAGAAAAAGGTGATGCAAGGAAGCTGATGGATACTGCATTCACAATGAATATCCTGGTAGGTTTCTTGTTTCTTATTATGATATTTCTAAGTGCTCCTATCGCAGCAAATATTTTTGGAAATCCTGATCTCACACTTTATATCCTATTTCTCTCATATTCAGCGTTTGGAGCAGCGCTAGAACTTCCAAATGTGATGTTCGATCGTGAAATGCGATTTGGAATATCCAAGCTCCCGCAGTTTTTTTTACTTGTTGCGACTTTTGTTGTTACCATCATTGCTGTCAAGTTGTATCATATGGGAACCTGGAGCTTATTTCTCGGAGCGCTTGCTGGATTTATTGCAAATGTGTTTGCTATATGGGTATTTGCTCCTTATAAGCCAAAGGTGAGATTTGATAAAGCGGATGCAGTGCAGTTATTTTCGTTTGGATGGCCACTTTTAATTAATTCTATTTTAGCGTATATTGTCTTGCAAGGTGATGATCTGTTAGTACGGTATTTCTGGGGAGATGAGATGTTAGGTTACTACACTATTGCTTTTTATATGCCTATGTACCTAATTCAAATTGTTAATATGATAAGTGCTGTATTATTACCTGCATTTTCAAAAATACAGGATTCTAAGGAGAAATTGGAGTATGCTTTTGCAATATCAAATAAATATCTTGCAATTATTTGTGTTCCAATTGGTATCGGGATGGCTGTTTTTGCGCCACAGATCATACATTATTTTTACTCGGATAAATGGGCGCCAGCGATTCCAGTTTTGCAGATATTTGCTTTATCTTTTATGATTAGTACTTCAACAGGATACAATTGGGGTACATTGGCAGTAATCAAAGGAAAAACAAAATACTTCGTGTTTAATAATCTTATTATTGTATTAGGTTTCATTTCTGTAGGGTATTGGTTAATTCGTGATTATGGAATGATGGGTGGTGCGGTGTACAATTTGTTCACTACTTTCATAACAGCGATTATTATAAGAATATTTGTTATTAAAAAATTTATTGGAAATTTTAATTATTTAAAATCTATATATCCAGTCATTTTAAGTGGTTGTTTAAGTGGAGTACTAATATATTATGTCTTTAATGAAATATATTTTATATTAAACGTATCATTATTTATATTATTTTATATAATTATTCTGTTGCTTATGGATAGGAAGTTGATTTTAGAAGTAAGGGGGATTTTGATGCAATTTAAGAATAAAGATATAAACAGTGTTTCTATTATTTCTAAAAAATAAGAAATCCCAGGTATAATTAATGAAAGGAAAAACATTTATAGCTATCATATTTACTATCTTTATAGTCGCATTCTTATCCGGGTGTGTTGATAACCCAAATATACAAACCAAGTTAATAACCACTGATGGCGAACAAATCACGACAGTAATGGCAACGCCAGTTTTGGCAGGCACCTTGTTAATTTCATGTGATGCTACTATTTCTTATTCTGGAGACCAAGTTCATATATCTGGAACAAACAAGTGGGCTAATATTGGCTGTATTAATAATTCTATTAATGATCCTAGTATAATACAGAGTGTGGGTTCTAAAATC
>JAPMTR010000116.1 GCA_026552975.1 Candidatus Methanoperedens sp. | reverse complement strand
ACGGCAATTTAACGGCAATTTAAGATAAATTTCGGATACTCAAAAATCCTGCTCTCTGGCCGGATTTAGATATGATCTGGTATAAGGTATAGCCGATGGCGAAGGCGCAGGAGCAGCCGCCGAGGGTGGAATCACCAAACCTGAAATGTTCAGGGGTTGAAGGTGGATGGTTGGTTTGGGGGAAAAGCAGGGGATGGAAAATATAAGTAGATTTTTCGTGAATAGGTGAATATTTTGCATTGTACTTGGCCTAAAATCAAGATAATCGGGATGAATAATTGAGGTGATTACATGCGTTCAAAAACAATTATGATTACGGGTGGAACGGGATCGTTTGGAAATGCTTTTGTTAAAAGCACCCTGTCAGCCGATGCCAAATCGATTCACATATTTAGCAGAGATGAGAAAAAACAGGATGATATGCGTAAGCAGTATGTCGATAAACGTCTCAAATTTTTCATAGGGGATGTGAGGGATTACAACAGTGTGCATTCAGCTATGCGGGGCGTTGATTATGTATTCAGCGCGGCGGCATTAAAACAGGTCCCATCCTGTGAATTTTTTCCAATCGAAGCAGTAAAGACAAACGTTATTGGCACTGAAAATGTGATGAATGCTGCCATAGCGAACAATGTAAAAAAAGTGGTGGTTCTTAGCACAGATAAAGCCGTTTACCCGATAAATGCCATGGGTATGAGCAAAGCACTCATGGAAAAAGCGATGGTTGCAAAATCCAGAGAGACTTCGGATACGATTATGTGCGGCACCCGTTATGGAAATGTGATGGCATCAAGGGGTTCGGTGATACCGTTATTCATAGACCAGATAAAAAGCGGCAAACCGATAACCATAACCAACCCCCACATGACCCGTTTTATGATGAGTCTTGATGATGCTGTCGGATTAGTGGATTACGCTTTCAAAAATGCAAATCCGGGCGATCTGTTCGTGCAAAAAGCTCCTGCTTGCACTATTGCAGATTTGGCGGAGGCATTGAAAGAACTTTTTGAAACTAAAACAGAGATAAAGATAATCGGGACAAGACACGGTGAAAAACTTTATGAAAGCCTTCTTACCTCTGAGGAACGGGCAGTGGCAGAAGACCTTGGGGATTATTACCGTGTACCTGCGGACGGCAGGGATCTGAATTATGAAAAATATTTTGAATCAGGAGATTCGATTTCCGATAATCTGGAATCCTATACATCCCATAACACCAATCAGCTTGATATCTCCGAAGTCAAGGAAATGCTGCTTAAAATCGATTATGTGAAAACCGAACTTGATGCAGGACTGATTTAATGAAGAACATTCTTGTAACTGGGAGCAACGGATTCATAGGAAAAAACCTGATTCAGGCTTTATCCCGTTACGAAGAGATAAACATTTTGCATTTCGATGTGGATAATAGTTTGGATGAGCTTTCAACCCATCTTGACACGGCCGATTTCATATATCATCTTGCGGGCGTGAATCGCCCAAAGAACGAAGATGAATTCAAAGAAATCAATACCGGCCTGACCCAAACGATTGTGGATTTATTATCAAAAAAGGGTCGAAACGTGCCGATTGCCATGACCTCTTCAATACAGGCCGAACTCGACAATCCTTATGGCATAAGCAAGAAGAATGCCGAAAACGCGCTGATGAATTATGGCAAGTCTATGAAATGCCCAATCTGCATATATCGGCTGCCCAATGTTTTTGGTAAATGGTGTAGGCCCAACTATAATTCGGTTGTCGCAACGTTTTGCCACAAAATCGCGCATGGGGAAGAGATATGGGTTTCTGATGAAACGCATGAGATAGCACTCGTTTATATCGATGATGTGGTAAAAAATTTGGTTTCGCTTCCAGGTGAAAAATTAAGTATGGGGGAATCACATTATTCGATTTCCAGAACTTTTAAGATAACCTTAGGGCGGCTCGTTGAATTGATAACAAGTTTCAAAGAGATGCGAACTTCTTCGATTCTGCCAAATTTCTCGGATGGCCTTACAAAATTCCTCTATTCAACATATCTTTCATATCTTGAGGAAAATGATTTTGCATACGATGTTGAATTGAAAAAGGATGAGCGAGGGCATCTTTTTGAGCTACTCAAATCCCCAAGCTTCGGCCAGATATTCGTTTCAACAACCAAAAAAGGCGTTACCCGTGGAAATCACTACCACAATAGCAAGGTAGAGAAGTTCTGTCTTGTGAAGGGTAACGCAAAGATACGTCTTCGAAGAATCGAGGGTGAAGAAATAATAGATTACGAAGTATCCGATAAAAATATTCGGATTGTGGACATCCCGCCGGGATACACACATTCAATAGAGAACATCGGCGAAGACGAGATGATTGTAATATTCTGGGCAAACGAGGTTTTTGACAATAATGATCCGGATACTTTCTATGAGGTGGTTCAAAAATGAAATTGATGACAATTGTCGGCACAAGGCCGGAGATCATAAGACTGTCTTCCGTGATGAAGTCAGCCGACAAATATTTCGACCACATTCTTGTCCACACCGGACAGAATTGGGATTATACATTGAACGGGATATTCTTCGAGGAGCTTGGATTGCGTAAACCCGACCATTTTCTGGAAGTGGCAGGAAAGGATCTTGGGGAAACGATGGGCAACATAATCTCCAAATCATATTCCGTGTTAAAAGAAGAGATGCCGGATGCCTTGTTGATCCTTGGGGATACCAATAGCGCCCTTAGCGCGATATCTGCAAAAAGACTGAAAATCCCGATATTCCACATGGAGGCTGGCAACCGCTGTTTCGACCAGAATGTGCCTGAAGAGATAAACCGGAAACTGGTTGACCACATAAGCGACATAAATCTTCCTTACACCGAACACAGCCGCCGTTATCTGCTCAGCGAGGGTTTTAGGAAAGAGCACATATTCGTAACCGGCTCGCCGATGGCAGAAGTTCTCCATTCATACGAGAAAACAATTGAAATAAACGACATTCTTGATAAGCTTGGCCTTGAAAAAGGGGAATATATTCTATTGAGCGCCCACCGTGAAGAGAACGTCGACATAGAAAAGAACTTCGAATCTCTTGTAGAATCTATCAACAGGGTTGCCGAAGAATTCAAGATGCCCCTGATATACTCAACGCATCCGCGAACCAAAAAACGGATTGAAGAGAGAAATATAAAATTCCACCATCTTGTAAAAAATATCGAACCGCTTGGCTTTTTGGCATATAACAAGCTTCAGAAGAATGCCTTTTGCGTCCTCTCTGACAGCGGCACGTTAAGCGAGGAATCTGCAATCCTGGAATTCCCGGCAGTGCTTTTAAGAACCAGCACCGAAAGGCCGGAGGTTCTTGACAAGGGTTCCATCGTGATAGGGGGCATAACCCCAGACCACGTGGTTTCATCCATACGACTTGCAGTGGATTCATTCAAGAACGAAGAAACGCCGCCGTTGCCATCTGATTATCACGATTGCAATGTTTCAATGAAGGTCGTTAAGATAATACAGAGCTATACCGAAATAGTCAATAAAACGGTTTGGGGAAAATAAATAGGGCGGGGTGTTTTTAGAATGAGAATATTGCTATTGCAAGAAACCGATTGGATATCCAGAGGTCCCCATACACAGCACCACCTCATGGAACGTCTTTCATTGAAGGGACATGAAATCCGGGTTATTGACTACAACCTGCTCTGGAAACAACAAAAGGATAAGCGTATTTTCAAAAAGCACGAAAAGTTGGGTAATCAGGTAAAGATCTTTAAAAACGCCCGAGTTGAACTAATAAGACCCGCGATACTGCAAATGCCGATATTTGACTATCTCTCAATACCGCTAACCCACCACCGAGAGATAAAAAAGCAAATTTTGGAATTTAAACCCGATGTAATCTTATCCTTTGGAATATTAAATGCCCGAGTAGGGGCAAAACTAGCCAGAAAATACAAAATCCCCTACGTTTATTATGTGATAGACCACCTTCATACCCTGCTGCCGTTAAGGATCGCCCGCCCCGTTGCAAAGGCTTTTGAAAAGAAGAATCTGAAACTGGCCGACCGTGTTTTAGTCATAAACAAGGGACTTGTTGATTACGCAGTGGATTTAGGCTGCGACGAATCAAAGATATCTATCGTTCCAAACGGCGTGGATCTTGCGCGATACAAAACAAATCCGAAAACGCGCAAGGAACTGCGGAATCAATACGACATAAATGAAAAAGATACGGTTCTTTTCTTCATGGGCTGGCTTTACGATTTTTCGGGATTGAGAGATGTTGCAAAAACGATTCTCGAACGAAATAACGATGATATAAAGCTCATGGTGGTGGGATCAGGTGATCTTTTCGACGAACTGATAAAATTGAAAGGTGACTCAGCCCGCATAATTCTAACCGTGAAACAGTCCTTTGATAAAATACCAGATTTTCTTTCAACGGCAGATATCTGCCTTCTGCCTGCACACGATGTTCCAGAGATGCAGAACATCGTCCCGATAAAGATGTATGAATACATGGCTATGGGAAAGCCGGTTATTGCTACGAGACTTCCGGGCATAATGAAGGAATTTGAAAACGATAACGGAGTTATCTATATCGATAATCCAGAAGATACTCTTTTCAAGGCACTAGATCTAATCACAACAGATTCAGTGAACGTAGAAGGAAAAAAGGCGCATGAATTTGCCAAGGGCTACGATTGGAATAAAATTACAGATGATTTTGAGAAGGTGTTGGGGGAACTATTATGAAGATATTACAGGTTATTCCGTATTTTAATCCGAAAATGGGTGGGGATGTTGACGTTTGTTATAATATTTCAAAGCAACTTGTGAAAAATGGCCACAATGTGACAATATTGACTACCAATTATAATATTGACAATACATATTCTAAGCCATTGGAAAAATTTGGCGTGAATATTGTTCCAATAAATTGTATTGCCAATATCGCCTCGTTTCTATATTCCCCTTCAATGAAAAAATGGCTTAAAACCAATCTAAAATCTTTTGATGTGATACACCTACATACATTCAGGGCATATCAAAATAATATAATAAGAAAATATTCGGTGAAATTTGGCGTTCCATATATAGTCCAGGCGCATGGATCAGTTTTACCGTTTTTTTCAAAAATCGGTTTAAAGAAGATTTATGATAAGTTCGAGGGCAATGCAATATTAAAGAATTCAGCAACTTGCATAGCGATAACTGAAACAGAAGCCAAAGACTATATAAAAATGGGGGTTAATGAAAATAAAATAAAAATAGTCCCCAATGGCATAGATCTCGAAGAGTATGCATCTTTGCCCAAACCCGGCATATTTCGTAACAAATATGATATAAGTAAAAAAGAAAAAATCGTATTGTATTTGGGTCGAATACATGAATCTAAAGGATTGGAAATGCTGGTCGATGCGTTTTCAATTGCTGCAAAGGAAATCGAATCGTTGAAATTGGTTTTGATTGGCCCTGATGCAGGTTATAGGAACCAACTGGAAAATCAAATTGAGACCCTTGGATTAAAAAATAAGGTATTATTTACCGGCTTTGTCAGCAAAGAAGAAAAATTAAGCGCACTAGTCGACGCAGATGTTTTTGTGACTCCACGTTTTTCGGGATTCCCGATAACGTTTCTTGAAGCCTGTGCGTGTGGCACGCCGATAATTACAACGAATAATGGAGATCGGTTAGACTGGATTCATAATAAAGTTGGGTATGTCGTAAAATACGATGCAAATGCATTGGCAGATGCAACATCCAGGCTTTTAAAAAATTCGAATTTGGGGAAAGAATTTGGGGGAAATGGATTTCAACTTACATATACGAAATTTAATTGGGGCCACATCCTACATGTTTTAGAAAAGATATATGCTCAAAAGGAGGAAAATCTTTGAGGGTATTGCACATAATAGATTATTTTCAACCAAAAATAGGTTATCAAGAAACCTTTTTAGCAAAATCACAGATTGAAAAAGGCGACACAGTTCGTGTAATCACATCTGAACGTTATGCTCCAAGTCTGTTCAAAGGAAATGCATTGCAACAAATATTGGGGAATAGAATTCAAGAATCAGGCCACTTTACCGAAGAGGGCATTGACGTCATGCGACTGTCAGTAAGATTTGAGTTCCTCACCAATGTATGGCTTAAGGGATTGGAGAGCAGGATATTACAATTTAAACCGGACGTTATCCACGTGCATCAGGTTTGTTCTTTCACAACACTTCGTGTTGTACGACTTAAAATAAAACTCAAAGATACCAAATTTGTGTTCGAAGAGCATATGACCTTCAACGCATCACGGGGAAAATGGGTTTTACCATTATATAAAATTTTTAAGATTTTTTTCAGTGACACAATACTAAAAAACGCAGACGCGATCATTGCGTGCACAAATGAAAATAAACTGTTCATGGAGCAGATATATGGTTTCCCTTCCCACAATATCAAGATTATTCCATTGGGGTGTGATGCAACTAACTTCCATCGTGATGAAAAATTGAGACGCGCCTTTAGGCGCAAATATGACATATCAAATGACGATATTGTCTTTTGTTATGCAGGAAAAATAGTCCCTCACAAAGGGGCAGGCCTGCTCGTAAGCAGTGCTATTGCTATGTTCAAATCCGGAATTAATAATGTAAAAGTTCTGTGCATTGGTGGAAGCGATCCACAATACTTGGGAAGCATCAGAAAAGAAGCCTACTCTTCGGGATATGGTAGTAAGTTTATTTTTTTGCCCCCCGTACCAAATAATGAGCTTTATAAATACTATTCGATGGCCGATGCAGGAGTATGGCCAAAGCAATGCTCTATCACCATGTTGGAAGCGATGTCTTGCAACCTGCCAGTCATAATTTCTGACAATGCTCATGCAACCGAGGGCGTAGCTGAAAACGGCAGTGGGTTTATTTATAAAGAAGGGGATGTTGATGATCTTGTTGAGAAGATGAAATGTCTTCTTGATAAAAAAACTAGAGAAGAAATCGGTAAAAACGCTAGAATCTTTGCTGAAAAACACGATTGGAGTGAGATATCTCTAGAATTCGAGAAAATTTATCAAGGTGAAGTAGATGAGTAAAACTCTCAATCAGCTAAGAATTCTTCATTTGGGGGACATGGCGCGTGTTGGTTACAGATTAACGAAATTGCTTCGAAAAAATGGAATTTCTGCAGATTATCTCTATTACGATGAACCTTATCATTATGATGACCAGAAGAAAGAGCCGTGGCATCATTCATTTAAAACCTCGCAATCAAGCAGATTTAATAAGATAAAAGTAATAAAAGAGAGCATCCACGCTATAAAAAAATATGATATTATTCACGCTCATTCGTCATATAGTATCCCTCTATTATTTTCGTTTGCAAAAAAACCTTTCATAATGCATCTTCATGGTACTGATACGCGCGTTTATGCAAAGGAACATTCTTTGATAGGTGTGATGTTAAGAAGAACATTAAAAAAGGCAAACAAAATTTTGGTATCAACGCCCGACCTTATAAACGAAGTTGCTCTATTCAGAAAAGATGCCGTATTTCTACCAAACCCCGTGGATTTTGATACATTCCAGCCGAAGAAGTCTCCCATTGATATTCGAGGCGACTTTGAATTTGTTGTATTTCACCCAGCTCACCACTCTCTGACTAAAAGAAATGATATTCTAATAAAGGCTTTTTCAGAAGTTATTAATCAAGGATTTAACGCCAGATTAGTTATGGTAGAATGGGGTAGTTTACTTAAGGAATCTAAGGATCTCGTTGAAAAATTAGGGATAACAAAGAATGTCAAATGGATACAACGCATTGAAGTTGAAAAAATGGTTGATTACTATAATGCTAGTGATGTAGTTTGCGACCAATTCAGCGTTGGACAATTGGGTTTGGTTTCGCTTGAAGCGATGGCATGTGGGAAACCAGTAATTACCAAATATTCAGAAGTTGCGGGAACATATTCTTCAAAGCCGCCTGTTTTATCAAGTGATAATGAAAAGGCCATTACTAAAAACATTATTCATTTAATAGAAAATCCATCCGAAAGAACAAAAATTGGATCTGAATCTCTAAAATGGGTAAAGAATGAACATTCAGAAAAAAAAATCTTTAAAATATTAATAAAATCTTATGAATATATGGTGAAAAAATGAATTATGATTACACAGTAATTATTTTTATGGCTTTGACTTTAATTTCATCAACAATATTATTTATTGGTAAATATAGTGCAAGGACACACGTTCTCGTTTTAATGTTTATTGCGTTGTTCCTCCTTCTTTTTCCACAAATCTTGTCACCATATATAATTGGCATAGATGCACATTGGGAACGAGTTATAGCAAAAAATACTATAATTAACGGACACTGGAATCCAAATTTAGTCGGGAATGTTGTAAATGGTGCACTTTCAATAGCAATATTAGCACCAGCCGTATCATTGATTGCCGGAGTGTCGATGGATATGGTCACAAAAATAATTTTCTCACTCTTCGCAGTTTTACACATTCCAATAATCTGGAAAATTAACAAGAAGGTTTTTCATTTTTCTAATAGGTCTTCTTTTATATCTGTGTTATTGGTTGTCGGCACATCAGGCTATATGCTAGGATCTATACATGCACGGCAAGAAGTTGCCCTATTTATCATGTTGTTACTGACATATTTTATTTTCTCAGAAAAAAGAAAATCTTTTTCACTGACACTGGTGACAATACTATTATTTATTGGTCTTACTATTTCTCATTATACTACAGCAATATTTTTTATCGCGATTCTTTTCTCATCATCTATAATTATGTGGATGCTGACAAAAAAGGAAAAATTTGAATATATGCTAACTGTAATTACTTTCTTAATTTTTTGGACGATGTTTGTGGTTTACGCTACAATGATAGGTAGTACATATAGCGTTTTAAATATCTTAACTGCGTTATTAAATTGGGCTATCGGATCGACATCGATTGTAGTGCAGCAGCAATTAAATCCTTCATTTGGCAATGTCTTTTCTATTTTTAATTACTTGATAAATATTTTACTAATTGCACTTATTTCGTTGGGTGTAGTGATTTCATTTTATATGGCGTTTATTAAGAAACGATGTATCAAAATCACTCAACAGAAATATATCGTTTTTTCATCATTAGCTGCAGGTGCAATATTTTTTTCATTGTTGCCTGGGATATCTTTGGTATATAACCCTGAAAGAATATTTATAACTGTTTTGCTTATCTGTTCAGGATTTATGGTAATCGGATTAAAAAGTGCGTTTTTACTATCTGCGATAATTATAAGAAAGGTATCTAACTTGCGCATATCTACAATAAAGGTAAATCGTGTTGCCGTTTTATTTTGTTTCGTCATTGTATTATGCCACTTAATTTTGCAAGTCGGTGTTCCACAATATACTGTTTATAACGATACGGGAAACAAATATTTTGGCGACATTCAAGAAGATTTTCACTATACGTTCAAGGGGGAAGTAAATGGAATTCAGTGGTTAAAAGATACGATGGATAATAAAACGTTAATATTCACAGATTTTTATGGTCGGGGGCAGATACCCTTACAAAGTTATGGCATGTTCGCCAGAAATACTATAATTACCGTGAAAGACAAGAACTCCATCCATGCAGATTACCCCATTCTGTTTTATCAGCAGAAATCGACAATCGCAAAAGAAAATCAATTATTTTCAGAAGATCTAGGAGCAATCAGTCAAATTCAACGGTATCTCGATGGAAATAATTTAATATATAATTCAGGAACGGCAAAAGTTTTTTCAATATTTTAGTTCTATAACCCCAACTCTCTAAATCCCATCCCCCGTTCCCCAAATATCATGTTAAACCGATTGATTGCCAATCTCCAATTTTTATCTCATCTGTCCACTGAAAGTTGACAACCCCCGTCAATCGTCTCCTTCCGCCTTCCCCTCATTCTTATTCACCTTTTTCCCACCATCATACTCCCTCGCAAAACCCTTTTCCAACAGCACTGAGTTAAGGCATTTTTCCTCTTCTTTTTCTTTGCCTTCACCTTCACCTTCACCTTCGCCTTCAACATTGCTTTCGGCTTCGTTCTCGTTTTCAGCATCGCTTTTGTAATAAACCTCTGCAAGCCATCTTCCAAACTTGCCTGCCTTCTCTGTCCGTATCCTAACCCTGTTTTTGCTTTTCCTTAATTCCTCTTCTACAAATTCCTTCGCCTTT
>JAPMTR010000072.1 GCA_026552975.1 Candidatus Methanoperedens sp. | reverse complement strand
GAACTGATGAAGAAGATCTGGGTCGTGAATGTCCACCCAAAGCCGTAAGTAATGATAGTATTGTTTTCGGCTTTTTTAAAGCCTGTATTGTAAACTATTTGCATTAACCACGTGCAGGCGCTTGCAGGATGAGCTCTATGAATAAGCAAGCTCATCCTGCGACCAGCCTTTTTCCTGCCGTAACTGTTTAATTTTATTTCCAAGCGACATAATCGACACCTCTTTTCCCTCAGGGTAATCAAAAAATCACAGTACTGATTTTCAACATTAATCCAGATTCTCAAACATCAACATCAAAAGAGATCAAGCGTTCAGGAACTGGGGCATGGGACGTGGGCGATGGATACACTTTAACATGATATATCGCTTCATGATATTCTCTCCTTTGCAGTGGAAGACAAATCCATCACGTATATGTCACGGTCAAAGCCATAACTCCTTAATATCCATGTCACAAAAGCTATCTTTGATCCATCAGGATTCCACTCAATGCTCTCGATTCCCCCGGCATTAACTTTTTCAAGCAGTTTTCTATCGCTTCCATCTACATTCATCATCCATATCTCAATTTTTTGAGTTTCGTCTACATTTATAGAACTCTTTCTATAGGAAGAATATATTACCTTAGACCCATCCGGGCTCAGCCATCCCTCTTCACTGTTGTTCGGGATATCTGTCAATTGTTTTTCATTACTTCCATCGATATTTATCATCCAGACATCATAACCTTTACTGCTATCGGGGATATAAGGCGACCATTTGTATTCAGGTTGCATTCTTGCATACGTTATCTTCTTTCTATCACGACTCCATTTAGGGTTAGTATTAGAACCAACAAAAGATGTCAATTTCTTACTCTCTCCTTTTTCTGTGTCGATCACAAAAATCTGCTCAGTAGCTCCTGCTTCTGAAAGTTCAACAAAAGATAAAACTACATATTTACCATCATCACTCCATACAACTTCTTCCTTACCTAAGCGATGTACGATACCATAACTCAAATGACCAATGAATTTCAACTCATTATCTTTAAAATCCCATGCCCAGGCGGTTCTCTCGTGTTCCCTGGCAATTAACTTCATCTCTCCTATCTCGGATTGCACAACAGGTACAGACGGTTCAGTTCCAACTTTGTATCTCATCCATTTCTTTTCTTCTTTTTTCCATACCCATACGTAGCCTGTTGCTTCCAGTTTAGAGAAAATTATTTTTGTCCTTTCTGGATCCCAGGAAAGCATCTGATACATTTCTGCCTGGGTACCTCCTATATAACTCAGGTCATCAACATACTCATCCTCAAGAGGAAGTTCCGCAATTTTTATTTGATTTTTGCCGTCTATATCCACCATGTAAATTTGCCAGATCATTTTTGGCTTTTCGCCCTCAGGAACTTTTGCTTTTTCGATTCGATCTACTTTGGTTACAGTCTCATTTCTCAGGTCAATATAGATATCTAAAGCCTGTCCTTCCGTTCTCAACTTGCTAGAATCTCCAGAGTTTGTCGTCATTACTGCTGTCATTACCACATTGGCCAGATTGTCAGTTATTCCTATTCTTTTCTTATCATCTATATCAATACTGCCAACAGGATATTCATGCGCTAAAGCTTCTACTTCTTCTCTTACTTTTGGATCTTTCCAGGCAATTCCCAGTACAGTGTTAGTCTTAATTATCTCTTTCACATAAAACACATTTTTCATATCCGGACTAAGGACGATGTTGGATATAGAATCAGGATGCTCCTCAATCTTTACCAACTTTTCTATTTGGCTTCCGTCTGTGTTTACTCTGTAAATCCAGGTATCTCCTCTAATGTAGCCATCTGCCTTGATCGACTCAGTCAACTTGAAAAATATCTTGCTCCCATCGGGGCTCCACACAGGAGAATGTTCATCGAGAGAAGTGTTTGCCAGTGCCTCTGATTTATACATCTTCTGTAATTCATTATTTTCTTCTAAACATCCTGTAATTCCTATAACTGCCAGAACCGTAATTACTATTATTATGCAAGTAATTCCTTTTTTATTATTCAGGATCATTCAAAACGACCTCTTGCAATTTTCCTTTATTTCTCTCAATAGAATTTTTGGTTATGTAGTACATCCACCATCACCTTTATTTATCCCATATTGTATTTCAATACTTTACTTTCCGATTTATATTCTTTTATAGGTAGATAATATCTCTATAAACCTTTCATGGTCAATGTTTTCGAGAGATATTTTATCGAAGAAGGATTTAAATAAGTGTTACACCACGTTTAGAAATATATGATACAGACAAGAAAAAAGATAATTATTGGAATAATAATATTGATTGCAGTCTTGCTGATTATAAAGGGAATTATTGCATATATTCCACTTTTCATGATGGGTGTCCCTTTTGAAGTTTTTGGGATCAATAATATGGACTATGCTAACCACAATATAAATGTTCAAGTATTTGATTCAACAAATAAATTAATTCTCAATGAAACCTACGATTTAGGACCTTCGCAGACATTTTTCTATCCTGAAACTGGTTGGAAAGATGTACAAGATAAAGATAGAGTATTTCCAAATGGGAACTACACATTTATAATTACATTAGATGGTAATGTTATTGAGACATATCAAGAAGTAATGGACACATGGAGTTCGGCGCATATTGAGATTGATAATAACGGAAAGATGCATATAGGAAAAATAGCCGGATAATTCCCTCTACTAAATCTCAACAAATCGGCTCACGCAGCCGGAAATACAATGAAAACGAAGATAAAGTATTATCAGCGAGATATGGATGGAATAGTTATTATAAACACTTTCCTGCATTGGAAAGGAGAGACAAAGATATTAATGCAAAAAATTCACCTCCTCTATTGTTTTGGATTAATTATGAAAATAAATACAAAAAAGTGGTGTGTATCCATACTCTCGTTAATAGGAGTTGTTGGAATTGTTTTGATGAGCGGATGCGTACAGAACCCAGAACTACAGAACTCAGGATCGCCAATACCTCCACTCTCGACCACTCCCGTATCACAAGGATACATTCAGAGTTTTGATAATAACCTTAATTATGGCTTTGAGTATCCCGAAACGTGGGAAATGCACAGCCCGGATGAATTTTCATACACGAATGGCGTTAAAAAAGTGGATATGTTTACCAAACCATCCGAAGCAACGAGCATTACTATCATAGTAAAAACATCTATTTGGAAAGATACAAATGAAGCAAAAAGTGTATGGCAAGAAGCATTTAAAGAGTCTATAACAAATGAAAATGACCTTAATCTGAATAACCTTAAAGGGTATGAAATAACACGTGACGACTCCGGTACTAAATCAAAAATGGCAATATTTATTATTGGTGGCATGGCTTATGAATTCGATTATGGTGGGGCTGATAACGAAACTTCATTTAAAGCATCCGAAATCATCTTTGACCATGTTGTGAATTCATTTAATGTTAAATGAAGCTCCCCACAACAGAGCTGTGGGGTATAACGATGAAGATAAAGTGATGGATAAAATTTGAAAAATATCTCTGGAACAAATCTAAAAATTTTAGTTGGAATTGCAGCAGGAGTATTGTATGTTTTAAAACCTTCTGCCTTTTTTTCAGTGTCGTGCCGCAAATGGTTGTTTGGTACGTGACAACAGTATATGGATATAAAAAAGAAGAAAAATGCCGTTTATACAGGTGGATTGTTGCTTTAGTCCTCGTTCACCCATTTATGAGTGGTTGGGGGGTCTGGAGAGCAACAGGAAATATCTTTGGTGGCTTAATGGCATTACTTATAGTGTTTCTATTTAATTCAATAATGTCAATATATATAAATACACAACGGCACACTGTTATCGTTTTTGCATTAGGATTAATTCCTGCGTCCATAATTTTACTTTGGGCATGGAAGAGATTACCTGATGAAGTTAAAGTTTATGGATGGACGTAAGCAAAATGAAAAAAAGTTGGTTGATTTATTTGATAATTGTAATTATTGTTATTATATCTGTAAGTGTCGAGGATTATGGGGAGATATAGTTATTAAGAAATTTGAGAGTATTGGCAACGGTACATACTTTGAAATAACCGCTAATGAGTTAAAAGAACAGCCTGAAATTGTGGCTGCGTTTTCTTCATATACACCACGACAGATGCCACCAGAAGGATCGCAGCAATTGACAGAATGAACAAAAACTTGTTTTTTGCCATGTGTAATTCCATATCCCCAATTTCAATTTGTTCGCCATATTACGTACTCAATACCCCTATCAGTCCATATCTCCCATACAACTGCAAAATCCTTTTTGCGTAAATGCTCTGGCAGATTCTCAAAAGAAAGGGAAAAGGTAGTTGTATTTGATCCGATATTCTCCAAATGTCCCCAAATTTCAGTAATTTCATATCCGATATGTTCATCCTGCCTATACATCAAATGTAACCTGAGACTATTTACATCGAAAGGACTCTGAATCATAATGCCAGCTTTCAGTACTCTTCCAGTATTATTCTGAAAAAATGTATAATTTGTAACTGCTATTTTTATTCCTTCCTTCTCTACTACTTCACCAACGGACGCCACAATATTTCCCACATAAGGCGGATGCCCCATTGTAACTATATTTCCTATAATCATAAAAACGCCAAGAATGCATATTAATAAAATTCCACAAATCTTTAGAATATTTCGTAGTGAAGATGGTATTTTTTTTATAGATAAGAGGTAAAGATACATACCCGCACCAAATATTATTCCAGCTCCCAAAATACTAAAGCTAAATATATAAGCAAGAGAACCAGTTAATGGAAATATTTTAATAGCTTTCCTGTTCCATAAAGCAACGCTTAGAAATGTCCCTATCATAATTCCAGAAAATAATGGAATGTATATTTCATTATCATTCCATTTAAAACTGAACAAATCCCAGAAGATGTAATCTTTAATGAAAAAGCCCATTCCCCCAGCAATGCCAAAAATAACTGTCTTTTTAGGGTCCAGCAAAGGTATTCCAAGAAAAAGGAAAGCTATCAATACTCTTAGAAATAATGGTATTTCATAAGGCAGAATGCCAATTAAACCAAAACCTATAGCGCTGGATGAAATGCACAATAAAAACAGCTTCAAATCATTCATATTTCCAGTTATATCACTTTTTTCGACTCTTAAACTATTCATACAACATCTCCGGGCTTATTTTTATTTATTTTAATCCGCCCAAATGAATATACTGCCAGAATTATCGTAATTGAAATAATTGCCTCAAATCCGGCAGTCTTTTCGAGAGGGGTTACAGTCTGGGTTTCATTTGAAACTGCCCTGGGAGTTTGTATTTGTCTTGCTATTGGTGTTTCCGGTACTATTCCAGACTGCAATGGCTCATGCCTGACTCCCCCGAACTTAACAAGCTGGAACCCTCTCGCCGTCACATACCCCCCGTCAGATGTCGGTTTGATAGAATATCCCTCATCTCTTTTCTGCCACTCGATGTTCCCATCAGGATCTAATTTAACGAACTTTACACTGTAGATTTCTTCATAGATATCAGCATTCTCATAGTCATTCTCAGGACGTTCCTGCACTATTACAGAATAAATATAACCTCCGTCCTGAGTCGCGGTCGCAGAAAAAGATGCTTCCGGCACAATACTTTTTACCCTGTTGCTCTTTCTCCACTGCTCAATTCCCCTGGCATCGGTTTTCAGGAGCCATATATCTGTGTCCCATCCAAAACCTGTATAAGGATCCAGGCTGGATTGATTCAGATAACTTGACGTACCCATCATTACGAAACCACCGTCTGAAGTTTGAAGACCAGTACCGGCATAATTAACTTGGGATATGTTGGTCCATGCCCATTTTTCATTACCCTTTTGATCGGTTTTTATAAGCCTTACAGATGGATCTGTATGACCGTAATAATTCCACCATGTTCCGGTCACGATATAACCGCCATCCGATGTCTCCTGAACGCTTGATAATATATTTTGTCCGGTCTCATTTCCTCTTAATATCCTGCTCCATTCCTCGTTCCCCTGGGGATCGGTCTTAAGAAGCCAGGCATCATATATATTTGAATTTAAATCCGTATCGTCCGACCTATTAATTCCGGCGACAATATAACCGCCATCATTCGTCTGTGCGACGGTGCCATTTTCTCCGAATATGAGCCCGAATGACGTATATGGTGTTCCTTTACCCTTAAAGAGCCTGTTCCATTCCTCATTTCCGGTTTTATCTATTTTGATAAGCTGGATATCTGAAATGTTGTCTACCCCCGCCGCCATGAAACCGCCGTCCTGTGTCTGGATGAGGGATTTTATTTCAATTCCCTTGAAAGTCCAGTTCCATTCCTCTTTTCCATCCTGATCGGTCTTTACAAGCCATCCTTCGTAGGTCGAGTCGTTCCTCCCCGCAATGATAAATCCCCTGTCAGAAGTTTCCCGTGCATATTTTGCACCGCTAAAATTTCCAAAAGTCACATTCATTGTCTCAAAAGGTGCCATCAATTTATGGACAAATACTTTTTTCCATGTGGAGTTCACTCTCCCGTTGTTATTCATTACGGTCAGTTTCACTGTCGCCTCACCGATCCTGTCGTATGATTGAGTAACTTTCTTCCCGGTCGTGTCAGTTATGTTCCCATCTCCAAAATCCCATCTGTAATTCGTGATATTCCCGTTCGGATCATTGCTCACGGATGCATCAAATGTTACAGTCTGGTTCACCCCCGGATACTCAGGCTCATAGGTGAACACTGCAAATGGAATTTCCCTGTTTTTGAACTTCATCAGCTTTAGATCACCACTGTTGCTTCCTATCCCAATGACAACAAATCCATCATCAGTCTGTGCAATAGTTTTTCCCATTCTCGAAGACCATGAAAATTCATTTCTTAAGATTTTTTCCCAGAGTTTATTTCCATGGGAGTCAAGTTTTCTAACGGTGTAGCCTAGAATTACATCATCTGAGAGTTTTGTTGCTGCAAGCAGGTAATCCCCTTCTTTTGTTTGCTCCACATATGAAACTATAAAATCATTCAGATTACTCCTCCACTGCTCATTTCCATCTGGATTCACCTTCAGCAGCCTGCTGTCAGGCCATTCTGATATCCATAAGAGAAAGCCTCCATCCTGTGTATTCTGGAGATATTGGAATGAACTATCCCCACAGGTCTTTTCCCACTGCTTGAGTCCATCAGGATCGGTCTTTATGAGCCTTATTTGCGATCCTGAAGGGTCTGCGATCGCTGCGGCGTACCCGCCGCCATTGGATGCCTGCAGGATAACGACAAATCGTCCTCCAATTCCTTCATATGTCCTGTTCCACAATTCATTTCCCTTCTGATCTGACTTTTTAAACCATGTTGTATCATGATCAGACGATGCAAGGACAAATCCACCGTCAGGTGTCACGGTGAAAGAGTAAGCCTCCAGGTCTGTTCTCCCAAGCGTCCTGTTCCATTTCTCATTGCCTTTAGGATCGATCTTCATGAGCCAGATATCCATGGGGCGCTCTATTTCAATTGTGCAATTCTGGCAATGATTTGTCTTTCCAAGAATTAGGAAGCCGCCGTCAGGGGTCTCCCTCACAGACCTGTCAGCCTCATTAAAACGATCCGTGATATTATTCCCTCCGAAAAACTGCCTGGATGGTCTATTCTCCTGAAAATCCTTTTTCCATTGCTCTTTCCCTTCTGCATCCAGCTTCCTGATCCAGATATTCAAAGACCCGGTTGTTAAATTCTCAGTGCTTCCCGCGATGAGATATCCGCTGTCAGATGTCTGCATGATATAGATTTGCATCATATATCCTGGCCGGCCTTCGTCCTCCTCTCTGAATTTCCCGCTCCACTGTTGATCCCCTTTTGCATCGGTTTTAACAATAATGTATTCTTTGGATTGTGAAAAATAGTCCACACTTCCAATAATGATGTACCCTCCTTCTGAAGTCTGCGCCATCCAGTGAGTATAGTCCATTGCCGGGACGTTATAAGTCCTGTTCCATTCCTCATCCGGGAATGGTTCACTCGATTCTGCAAAGACGGTTCCTGCTAAGCTTAGTATAAAGCTCAGAAGGATCAATGCGATTGTTATGCTGTTGTATTTATTCATTATTTCTTTCCCCTTATTGAATAAACTGCCAGAAGTATTGATATTGCCAGAACTGCCTCAAATCCGAAGGTCTTTTCGGGTGGGATTATCGCACTGGTTTCGGTTGGAACTGCCATCAGTGTCCGGGTTGGACTCGATGCCAGTGTTTCAGTTTTGTTTGTCCCATCTGAATATTGAGAAAATGATTGAATTACAGCCCAATAACCGCCACATGTTCCATCAGCACTAAAGATGTTAACAACTTTGAATTTAATAATTGTATATTCATTGCCATCTATGGTCTTATTGTAATAGAAGAAATCTCCTTCTTTCACATTCGATTGTGTTACAATTTCACCATTCTTATATAAAGAAAAATTTGCAGAACTTATTGATTCCTTATAATTGTGAGTTACGTTATCGTATAAAAACAAATATCCTTCCTTAAGCAAAGTCCTGTTCTCTCCGCATTCCCTGGAAACCATCTCAACGTCCTTCTCCCATAGGTAAAGCTTGTCCTCATGCGATATCAAGTCTCCCGGTGCTGTCCTGTAAGAAGATGTGCTTGAAAAATCTGCGTCTGCGCTGCCCGAAAGCAAACTGAGGGACAGCATAACTAAAACAACCACTTTTATAATAATACTCAATTGTATCACATTTCATTCCACCAGATTGCTACATTGTGTTATATACATGCCATAATTTGAGCTGTACGCAATAATAAGGAATAAACCAACATATGCAATTAATATGCCTGCTACAATTGCTATGATTATGGCAGCTTTTTTTGATTTAGACCAGTTTTTATTTTTGTTCATTGTTATCACAATTTTTTCGAATTTCGATTCTATCTCTCTAATAAGCGCTATACAACTGCATGGACCCCAGTCATTTACAGATAATACAGGCACACCCGTTTTTCCCTGATCGGTGCCTTGTTGCATGCATGGATATATATAATATCTGTTGATTATGATTTTTTGCCCGGGCAGTTCCTGAGTTTTGATCTCTGAAAAAATGGCACTATTTATGGATGAAAAGACATGTTATTAGTGATGAACCATTTTCACCTTGAGATGAAAGATGTATCAAAGTCCGTCTTTCGAACAATCAATGGCACTAAGGTTAAGACAAGTATACTCTCTGGTCTTGACCTGAGAATTAAGACAGGTGAACTTATCACGATCATGGGTGCTTCAGGTTCTGGAAAAACCACTCTTATCCGGTTGATCAACAGGCTTTCCGAGCTTGATTCCGGGATCATCATGCTAAACGGGAATGATATTAAGAACCTTGTTCCCATGGAGTTAAGGCGAAAGATCGGCATGGTTTTCCAGGTGCCTGTTGTGTTTAAAGGAAGTGTAAGAAATAATCTGGCTTTCGGTATAAAATTGTGGGGAGGAAACACTGTAATTGAAACTCTTTCAAGGGATGCCGGTATACCTGAAAACCTGCTGGATGCTGACGCCGGACAACTCTCAATTGGAGAAAAACAACGAGTATGCATAGCAAGAGCACTCGCAAACCAGCCAGAGATCCTCCTTCTTGACGAACCAACGTCATCCCTGGATGCATTGTCGGCACAGAAGATCGAGAAATTGCTTTTAGGTTTGCAAAAGGAGCGGGATCTGACCATAATCTGGGTCACGCATGAAAAAGAGCAGGTTGAAAGAATAGGGGGAAGAAGACTGGTCCTAAGGGGGGAAAGGCTGGAGGATTTTCATGCTTGAAGTTCTTGCGATCGCTTTTACAGTACTTCTCATAATACTGTCAGCAGCTTACGCTCAAAGATTCGGGATAGGTAAGGAAATATTATTGGCAGGCACACGGGCACTTGTTCAAATACTGATTCTTGCCTCCATTATCCTTATTTTATTCGAAATGCCACTTTTTTGGAGTTTTCTTGTGCTTGCTGCGATGGCTGCAATTGCAGGACATACCACTTATTCAAGATCCGGAAAGCTTGAAAATGGTTTACCAGTTGCCGTTATTTCGATAGCCTGCGCATCTTTATTGTTACTTATCCCTTTTTTCCTGATGGGTATCTTTCCTCTGGAGGCAAGATATATTGTCCCTACCGGCAGCATCCTTATTGGAAATGCGATGAATGTTAGTTCGCTTGCTATAGATCGGTATAAAGGTGAGCTCAAGAACAAACGCTCTGAAGTTGAAGCATATCTTGCCCTGGGCGCAAAACCTGAACTTGCAGCAGCAGCATGCCTTAAGCAGGGCATTCTCTCAGCTTTGATACCTTCCATAGACAATATGAAAAATCTTGGTATAGTGTGGATACCAGGAGTGATGACAGGCATGCTTCTTGGAGGCGCTGACCCGATGGAGGCTGCATCGATACAGATAGCAATTTTTACTTCGATCTTTGTTGCGGGTATGATTGCATCAAGTCTTGTACTGTATTATTCTACGGACAGTTTTTTTACAAACGCGGCCCAGTTGAAGGAGGACCTGGATTAGGAGTTAAGAATTCCAATTTGAACCCAGTTTACAAATCAAGGTTTCATTCCCTGTTTTCCAGATATAAATACTCCTGCGCATACCCGCAATATTGCCCAAAATACCTTCTGGCAAAATCGGCTATCTCATCCCTTTTTTTGCTCTTCGACCCCTTAAAATTGACACCATAATACCGCTCCATTATCTGTTCTATATGGGTATCCACAGGAAATGATTCAAGCTTCCCAAACGCAAAAAGCAACACGCAGTCCGCGATCTTATTACCCACGCCTCCAATCTTAACAAGTTCCTTTCTTCCCTCCAGATAGGAAAGATCCTTTATGCCGTAAAGGTCAAATTCGTGGTTTGCCACCATATTCGAAACTTTTAAGACCCTTGGTGTTCGAAAACCAAGCCTGCATTGCGACATATCACAAAGTTCAACATTGGCAAGAGATTCGGGTGTGGGAAATGAATAGATACCTTTTTCGACCTGATTCCCGAAACTTTCACACATGCGCCTGATGGAATTTGATATATTCCTGATGGTATTGTTGCTTGAGCAGATATAAGATACAAGGCATTCCCATGGGTCCTGCCTGATAAGGCGAAGCCCCCTGTATTTATTTATGAGTGGCGCTATTTTTTCGTCCCGGTTGATCGAGGCGTATATCTTGCCGATGTCATCGTCAAGCCTGAAATAATCAGTAATAGCGTCCTTTGGGAGTGATGATTCGATCACAATCTCATTATTATCCTGTTTTGCACGAATGACAGCCCCGTTGACGATGCCTGTCCACTGATCGTTTTTCTCCCACCTGAATACCTGGCCGCATGAGAGGGTATGATCAAGATTGAAATCTTTTGTTCTGATCCGGTACACACTGTGCGATATATCGCAGGCTAAAATATAGTTTTGCGCTAGATAATGTTGTTCTGAATCACCCAAGATGTAGAGTAAAAGAGAGGTCTTCCAACCTCCCTCTCCTCATCAAACCGTGCTGACAGTTTTCCCGTACACGGCTTTCTTCTGGCTTTTCCCTTTGCAGGAGATGGTCGATTCCGGCACTTCCTTTATTCGCTTTTACTCTTTTCCATGCCTTTTCAAGATTCTTTTGATCCCATACTTTATAAATGAGGGCAAATTCCTTGAATTTGTCATGGTATTGCTGATTCCATTTCTTCATTTACTGTCTCCATCGGTTTCGGCTTCCAGCAATTGTTCCACTATCTTCACATACTGTCACCAGAGAGCGTTTTATTGCCTTTTTTTTTGGCTATGCTTACCGTTCTGGTATATTTTCTTAATAAGATTGGTGTTATCATGCTTTTCACTTCAACTCTATCCAGACTAGAACCCCTTCGCTGAGTCAAGTTTTCTCCTCGAACCGTCGCCCCCTGCACCCTGCGGCACAGGTTCGGTTTGTCATTGGTTTGACTTTCATTGCTACTATGAGGAAATAGCAAAATATTTAATTAAGTTAAAAATCGAATCGGAAGACATGAAATCATATTTGCCAAGACTTAAAAAAGCAAATGAGCTTGATACCAGAGTAATAGCAGTAACAAGCACAACATACACCACAATCACAAGGAGAATAGTTGACTTTGATATTTCGTTTGAAGAGGATCATCAGTGGGGAGATGCAATAGCATACACGGGAAATATGGATTTGCAAAACATCGCAACTCATGAACATTCCCTTTTTTTCTGAAATTTTAAGTTTTAACAATTGTATAAACAAAGTCATATAACTGCCTTTTAATCAAATATCTAGCCCGATACATTTTTTTTCGGTAAGTTCTAAATACTATCATAATAATTCAATCACTATAATAAAAACCCACAAAACCCATACAACCATGGAACTAATAATCGAAATCCGCAACATCTCAAAATCATACGGCGACTTCAAGGTCATAGATAACGTCTCCCTCAACATCGAAAAAGGCATTATCTTCGGCCTCCTTGGCCCAAACGGCGCCGGGAAATCAACATTGATCAAAGTCCTGTCCTGCCAGTCAAGACCATCATCAGGCCATGCATACATCAGCGGTCTTGATGTCGTATCTGACAAAAAAGAAGTCCTGTCCATCATAGGGGTCGTGCCCCAGGAAAACAGCTTCTACGATGAGCTGACAATCAATGAAAACCTCATGTTCTTTGGATCATTATATGGCATCATTAACATCGAAATAAAAAAACAAAGCCATAAAATACTGTCAATGTTAAAACTTGAAGAGAAAAGCAACAGCAGGGCAAGCGATCTATCTGGGGGGATGAAAACAAGATTAAATATCGCATGCGCTCTCATTCACAAACCTCAAGTTTTGATCCTTGATGAACCAAGCGTGGGGCTTGATCCTGTTTCAAGAAAAGCGCTGTGGGAAACTATACAGGCGGTAAATGGCGAAGGAACCACAATTCTTATAACCACGCATTATATGGAAGAAGCAGATCTGTTGTGTGACAGGATATTGATAATGAATCGGGGCAAAATAGTCATCGAAGGAACTCAGGAAGAACTTAAACGAAAAGTCGGGGAAAAAGTTGTCCAGATAACAAGCTCACCCGGTATTTACGAAGTGATAAAAAGCAAAGTTGGCTCCATCGAAAAAGTAACATCGTGCATCGAAAATGTAAAGGGGCTCAAAATCACGCATACTGATGAGCTTCCTCTCCAGGAAATTCTGGAAATATTCATATCACACGGGGAAAAGATACTCAATGTGGGATCAAGCAGTCCCAGCCTTGAAGACGCATTTATTCTTGCTTCAGGAGAAGAGTGGCATTGAGCAGCTTTTCTGTTATTAAGAAAGACCTGAAAGTGTACGTCAGGCACAAAAAGACTCTACTTTTGATATTCCTTGCACCCGTGCTTATAATGATCCTGATCGGTTCGGTATTCTCAGGCGCATCAGGCGAAGGGTTAAAAGACGTAAAACTGGGGATAGGAGGCGGGTCGAACCTGGGTGATGACATGATCCAGGAACTCAACAGCAGCAAGATGTTCATTATATTCAAAGAAAATACGACAGACCCGACAGTAATCGAAGATGGCGTAAGGTCAGGAAAATACAGCGCAGGGATATTCATTCCACAGAACCAGACGCAGTCTATGAAATTGTACATTGACAATTCAAGAGTGCAGATCGCTCCGGTCATATCCACGGTTTTTCTAACAACTACTGAAAAGATCTCCTACGAGCTTACTCTGGGTTTTATCAGTAAACTCTGGGAACACCTTGAAGAGATGGAGTCAGAACTTTCGCCTTTGAAAGAAAGTGTTTCTCTAATAAACGGGAACATCGAAAAACTTAACAATGATACACAGGATGTTCTTTCCCGGCTTGACGATATCGATGCAAAAGGATTGAATGAATCTGTCAATATGATGAAGAACACGCTTGAACAGATGAAAACAGACCTTGGGCAGACCTCTATTGATATAAATTCCACTCGACAGGAAATTTCTGACCTTGATAAAAATGTAAGTTCGATATATAATGACTCTGCAGTCCTGAGAGATGACCTGACTCTTGTTGTAAACAGTATTGATTCAACAGATACTGCACTATCCGGGATCCAGGTGGACCTCCAGGCGACATACACTTCGACCTGTGTTATTGCTTCAGCGCCTCAATGCATAACTCTTTCAAATACCATTCGCCAGGTGCAGGATACAAGAGCTCTGCTGCTTGAGAAGACCGAACGTATAAGGTCTCTTCATATTGCACTTTCAAATACAGCCGTAAAAGGATATGAATTGCACGAAAGACTTGTTCGAACTGATATAAGGCTTCAAAATATGCAGGGATTGATCAGCAACTACAGGTTTGAGATCTCAAATATCCAGGGAAATATCTCAAACATAAAAACAGCTATCGTTATCCTTGACGATGTCAAGAAGCAGTCAGCTAATGTCTCACTCCAGATGAAAGACCTGGCTTTTGAAATGAATGCCAGTTCTTCAAACCTTGTAACAGAGATAGACAGCACAAAAAGCATACTTACAGATGTGATAAAGAGGGCGCCCAGCACAGTTGCAGCGCCGATAAAACTGGAACGTGAGCCAGTATTTAAGGACAGGGCATACCTCGATTTCCTTATGCCTGCGATAGTATCCATAGTTTTGATGTTCATTTCATTCATGCTGGCTTCAATTACGATCGTGCAGGAGAGAACAAAAAAGACCCTTTTGCGGACACTTCTTACCCCGCTATCCCTGGGAGAGTTCATTTTTGCCAAGACTACTGCGCTTATACTGATAGCCATGCTTCAGGGAATAATACTGATGATCGTTGCATACCTCTTCTACGGTATCATGATCCCCCCGAGCCAGATGGGGTTGCTTTTCCTTGTTATTCTTGTTTATTCAGCGGCCTTTATTGGCATAGGCATGGCAATTGCAACATTTGCGGAATCCGAGAACACCGCAATGCTCACATCGTTAGTTCTTAGCATACCAATGCTGTTCTTGTGTGGTGTTTTTTTCCCTTTTGAGATCATGCCTCAATTTATGGTACAGATCGGGAGTGCTCTTCCTATAACGATGGGAATAAGAGCCCTGGACTCAGTCCTTATATATAGGGAGAGTTTTGATGTCCTGGCCGGATATCTTATGCCGCTTATGTTGTATGGTATTGCAGGGCTTGGGCTTGCATATACGCTTTTAAAAAAAGAGTTAATGGATTGAAGGAACTAATATTTTTTTCCTGTTTGATCTTTAAATTAGTCAGTCCACAAAAATATGGGTAAGAATCTTTCATTTCGTTCAGCTTTCTGTTCCTGAATCTTTATCAACCTTTCAGTATTTTCGGTTATCATTTCTTCCGCATCTGGTGTCATAATCTTCCTCTTTGTTATTCCATATCTTATAGCCTTTATTTTAGAAAATAAAGGTCAACTGAATTGGGTGGGGCAGGCATTCTATGAGTATCATTTCCCTCTAAAAAATCCTGTGATACTAACTATTATAATAATAATATAAATGGTTTTATGGTCGAAAAATGAACATAATAATGACAAGCTTATTTATAGACAAAGAATTAATCAACACAACCTTAAAACGGATATGAATAAACTATGGAACTAAGAATTCATTCAAAACCAGAAATGATAAAGCCACGAATGCTTGTTGGTCTTCCTGGAATGGGTATGGTCGCGAAGAACACAGTAAATTATTTTATAAATATCCTTAAACCTGAACTTATAGCAGATATTCCAGTACCGCATCTTTCCCCATCCCTCACTTTTTTTGAAAAAGGGCTTGTAGTGCCCATCGACAGGGATGCCAGTCCATTCAAATTCTATTATTCCAGGGAAGGAAATATCATACTGTTTTCTGGTGAAATACAGTTTGGATATATAGCCAAAGATAATGAACTTGCCGAGAAAATAGTAGAATCCGCGAAGATCTTCGGGGTTGATATTATATATACTGTGCTTGCGAATTTTGTCAAGAATTACGTGGAAGAACCGGCGGTTCATGGCGTTGCGACATCATCTGAACTGTTAGATATTATTGTGAGCAAGGATATCCCGATAGCCCAGAGCAGGATGCAGATAAGCGGAGTCAATGGCCTGGTAATTGAGTATGCGATGCGCCATGGGATAAACGGGATTTCACTTCTTAGCGAAACTGCATTTCCTGAAGCACTGGATATAAAAGCTTGTTACTCAGGAATAAAAAAAATATCTGAACTACTTGAGATCACTATTGATACCAGTGAAATTGAAACTGAAGTTAAAAAATTCGATGAAGGATTCAAAAAATATATGAAAGAACTCCAGGAAAAACGAAGGAAGGAACAGGATCTTGGATATATAGGTTGATTGTTAGTTCCAATACTCTCTCTTCCTTTTTTACAATAGTTCTTCACAGTTTTGAGTGAAAAAGATAATATGAAGAAAATGGACCGGTCGGGAATTGAACCCGAGGCCTCTCCCATGCCAAGGGAGCGATCTACCCCTGAGCTACCGGCCCTAAAGGGTAAGTCGCATAGTGCATATTCTAGCTACTAACTTGGAATGTAGTGCTTGCGACTTACTTTTTTGTTAATGAAAACATCGCTTAACACAACATCACTATTAATAAACTTATCTTTTAGGAAATATTGAAGTTATTGATCTCGCTGACAAAGATAAACAGCTTATCACGGCTTTCCTGTAGTAATAAAGAATATTTAAAAAAAGCTATTGCCCCTTTCGGGTCTGGATGAGCCCTGAGTCTTCTCAATTGCGGATGATGCCGATAAGTCTTTGTTTCTCCATTCAGGACTTTCTGTGCGAGCAAAGACTCGCGCCATAATGCTACTAGTCCTTTCCCATCAAGATATTTTGGATGAATGCTCCATAATCTCAACTATTGAGTCTCCATATAGAGAAATTTACCATCGCAGCAAAGCTGACCCATAGAATGTAAGGTATAAGCAAATAGGCTGCTGTTCTTGATATCTTCATGAAGCTCATTATTGTGGCCAATATCGCTACCCACAGAATAACAATTTCAACAAGGCCAAGAAGAGGTGACCTGAGCCCGAAGAATGCAAAAGACCACAGTGCATTCAGGACAAGCTGACCAGCGAAAATGATTATGGCAGTTTTCACTTTTTTGTCCTCACATCCTTTTTGCCATACGAGGAATAAAGATATGCCCATCATTATAAAAAGAGCAGTCCATACCGGGAAAAATACCCAGTTGGGCGGGGCAAAAGATGGTTTTTGAAGCGCTGCATACCAGGTCGGGATAGCTGGGGTGGTAAAAAACGAACCAATAAATCCGGCGAACAGACAGATGAAAATACTGATGATCAATTTCTTGGTGTCTAAATATTTCATATTTACCATAATAGTCTCACCTGATAATAATATTGTTTGGATCTATCTTCGATCCACGATCCTCTTTGGCCTTCCTTTGATACGATGAAGCTCAAGCTGCGAAAGACCTGCAAAGTTAAGATGATCTTGAAAGTCTCATCTGTATACGCCTCTGCAAGATGCGGCTTATATGTAAAAAATGACTTCAGGAAGTTCTCTTCGACCAGTTTTCGGTCACACTTTTCCCGGTCAAGGCACTCAACGCTCACCCTCATTATAATCTCATTCTCGTCATCTCCGCCATAAAGGAACGCCTCATATTCACCTGTAAGGTATTCCATATTCTCGCGCTGGAAAACTCCCCGTTCGACATCCACACGGTTAAAAGGTGTTTCTGCCACCCAGAAAGTCTCAGATTCGCGCTGAGGGTTAAGGATCTTCATGTGTGTCCGGCCGCATGCGCAATCATTTCTTGAAGTGACGACTCACTTGCATACTTGATCGTATAATGTATGCGCTCTTCTACAAGAGCATCTAACTCGCTCCTGTGCATAGTCTCGATTTTTTTCGTTAAAGTACGCCACAGCTGCTTCAAATTTATCCAAATTGAACACCTCACCTTTTCCATTATGGCAATGTTTAATATTCCTAAGATAATAATACTTCCATATGACTTATTGAAGCATTGGGCATTAATTAATCACCTCTAATGGAATAAATCTAAATTTTGTATTTGTATAGATGAATATTTTTAGATAAATATATCGATAAGTTCGAGTTAATTCTGTAAAGTCTTGGATTTAAAAAGATAAGGTTTAAATCGGATGGCGTAATATGGGCGGTATCCTAGGGCCCGTAGCTTAGCCAGGTGGAGCGCTCGGCTGATAACCGAGAGGTCTTGCGTTCAAATCGCAACGGGCCCATCAATTTATCATGAGGTTTTTTTTAAATAATAAGATCAAGGAAGCAATTGCTAATTTGTGTTAAAAGCAAATTCTCTAAAGAATATCAATAATCATAATAATAATTATAATAACGTATACAATATAAAAACAAAAGTTATAAATAGTTTTAGATATCTAAACAAAATGCGGGTATGAATTTAGAAATTTAATATCTGTAATTACAATCAATGGATAGGTGGAGAGATGTATACAGGCAATTTTTATATGAGATATAACTTCAGAATAGTGATCGTATCAACTTTATTAATGCTATTCTCAGGAAGCGCTCTTGGAGCTACGCCGATAACTCAATGTGGCCAGATCAATTCAATAGGTGATTATGAACTCACAGAAAATATATGGAATGCAGGTAATGAAGCCGTTGTATCCTGTATAATTATTACTTCAAGCAATGTGAATTTTGAGGCACAAGATCATTTCGTGATCGGCAATTTGGCCGTTTCAGGGTCTATCGGTGTTCTCATACATAATGCTACATATCCGATTACAAATGTAACTGTAAAAAACATTACACTAAATAATTTTGCATATGGATTTTATGTAGAAAATTCCTCCAACAGTAATTTGACGGGCAATAATGCATCGAATAATTCAAATGGAATATATCTGGTCAATTCTGCGAACAATTTCATATATAATAATTATTTCAATAATTCCATGACTAATGCTATCGTTGACACCAATTTTAATTACTGGAATACGACAAAAATATCCGGAATAAACATCATCGGTGGATCAAAAATTGGTGGAAACTTCTGGGCAGCTCCTGCAGGCAATGGCTTTAGCCAGATGTGTACGAACAATGGTGAAGGGATATGCGACCAAACATTCGAAATAGGGACGAATAATATTGATCACCTTCCTCTGACAAATGTAACTACGACTCTTCCAGGATATCGATTCATAAATGGTACTGTAAGGGACAATGTTACTCATGACGGTCTTTCAGGAGTAAAAGTAACCACCAATATCGGTAACACAACGATAACAGATGCATCCGGATTCTATTCTTTTAATGTAACCCCAGGATCATATCAGCTTAACGCGACTATTAATGATATTAGATATAATAATAACGATTCCGTACCGGTCACGACAGGATCGAATCTGGAAGTGATCCAGGATATTGATCTTATCAGAAAACCAACTGGAACTATTAACGGTAAAGTTACCCGATACAGTTTTGTTACGATATCATCACCACAGGGTATCATCTATCATATTACTCAGATCCCATTGATCGTATCGGCAGATAGGGAAGTTTCTGAATGGAAATATAATCTTAATGGAACAGGGGACGAACCTTTCACTCCTTCCGATAATATTAATATAACAGCAGGTGAGGGATGGAACAACCTTGTAGTCAGTGCCAGGGATAACCATACAGGCTTGCGTGACTCTAATGCTGTTTCATTCCTTGTCGATTCGATACCTCCTGCATCTGTGACGTATCTTCATAATATAAGCTATGCAACAAATTTTATAAACTGGACATGGACAGATCCGGCAGATGATGATCTTGCAAAAGTGATGGTATATCTGGATGGCGAATACCTGGAAGATGTAGATAAAGGTGTGCAGTATTACAATGCTTCGGGTCTGATCCCGGGAAGATACACTATTGGGACAAGAACTGTGGACATAAATGGCACGATGAATGCCACCATGGTTACCAATACTTCTACAACAATAATGCCCCTTGAGAGGTATATTAACGGAACGGTAATCGATAAGGTCAATAGATCGACTGTCCCAGGTGTTCTGGTATCTACTATTGGTGCTTTTAATGTAACAAATGAAACCGGGTTCTATTCCCTTAAAGTTATTTCAGGTTCATTTGATATTACTGCTTCCCTTGTTCCGGATTATTATACGAATAGTTCAATAACGGTCGTAACAGAATACAGGGCGGTCATGATCCAGGATATCGAGCTTGAGAAGAAACCGACGGGAAATATTACCGGAATCGTGATGGCTGCAGGGGATTGATATAGAGGCACTATAAGAGGGACTGTCACGATTGCTGCTAAACATGGCGATAGAAGAGATGTGTCCTTTTTTTCGTTTTCTCAACCTGAATAACAACAGATGGGCATTGTGGAGTATCCTCAGTTTTCTTCTCCCAATATAAATAGTGTGTTCCAAGATATAAATAGTTTATTACAATTCAATAAGGTTTATAAATTATAAAACGATATTACAGTTATCAAACTAAAAATAAACGGCAATATCCTGAAAATATTATGACCAAACAATTCTATAAAGATGCTTTTGGCTGGGGATTCATTCTCTGGCTCATCGGCTATGCGCTTGGGATATTACTTTTTCCCTTTGTACAGCTTTCAATGGTTGGCTGGGTCATTATGCCGATCGGGACAATAATCACGATCTGGATATTGATAAAAAAAATAAAAAAGAATACACTTCAATATTATGCTTTGCTGGCTGTTATCTGGACACTCATTGCCATTATTTTTGATTACTTTTTTCTGGTTAAATTATTTAAGCCAGTGGATGGATATTATAAACTGGATGTGTATCTGTATTACACATTGACCTTTGTCCTGCCTATTATTGTTAGCTGGCGCAAAAAATAAACCACTCTGATCCTGATATTAGTCAACGTTCGAAGAGTTCCCGTTTTGAGAAAAACATGAACCGACATATTGGAAACTCGGGGGCGCACTCTTTTGTGATCGTCGCAACGCGTATGTCTTCGTGTAAAAATACAAACAAAAGTTAAAGTATGCCGGATGCCTTCTTGTGATGTCTTCACAAAATGCAAGATCGCCGCAGACA
The DNA here is from genome assembly GCA_026552975.1 of Candidatus Methanoperedens sp. Taxonomy (GTDB): domain Archaea; phylum Halobacteriota; class Methanosarcinia; order Methanosarcinales; family Methanoperedenaceae; genus Methanoperedens. Next base: position 39,346 of record JAPMTR010000072.1, on the reverse strand, counting down.
TTGAATCAGCCTCAAGGACAAAATAAAATACATACAAGGTTAAAATGAAAAAAGATAAAGTAAATGAAGAACAATTAGAACAGCCCGAAAATATCCCTTCCTGTTTTGAAAAAACATATTGCCACATAAGAAGATTATTGAAAAACCCGACATACAATTCTAGAACCATGATGCAGTGTAGTGGTTGCGTACATGATAATATAAACAATTATCCTAATAATTTTACCGGGTGCCAGGCAGTGAAGAAGTTCATCTAAAAAAAATAGGGCTTGTAGAACTTACTTCTGATCCAATTATGCCGTTCGATTAAATCTTTACTGGCAGGTTTCTCAAGCTCAAATAAAACTGGTGAATAGTTGCGATTACGCGGATTTTTTCGTTTTTAAGAAGCAAAAACTCTACACAATAAATTCAAATTATTTAAGTCAAAATATCATGCCAGTTTCCTTTCTCACCGACAGTGAGTTGGAACAATTGCGTTGCTGATCCTTGAGCTTCGAATGACTTTTTCAATCGGTGAGTAACGATTACACCCGCAACTGTCCCTAAAATTCCTCCAATAGTCAAGTTTATTAAAGCAGACCTAATCCATCAAGTTCTATAACTACCTTCTCGACTGCTGCTTCTGCATCCTCTGGTTTCTTGCCGCCTGTTATTACAATTTTGCCAGAGCCGAACAATAGCATGACCACTTTGGGGTTGGACATCCTGTAAACAAGACCGGGGAATTGCTCAGGTTCATATTCAATATTCTCAAGCCCAAGACCAATAGCAACTGCATTTAGGTTGAGAACTCTTCCAAGATTTGCTGATGCAACGATATTCTGTATCTTAATTTCAGGCTGATCAGTGATCTGGGTACCCATTTCTCGTATTTTATCAAACACTTTTGTAAGGCCAGTGTATACATCGGCAATACTTTTTGCTCCAGTACAAACGATCTTGCCACTGCCAAAAATTAGAGCTGCGGTTTTCGGGGATGTTGTCCTGTAAACAACTCCAGGGAATCTTTCTTTGTTATACTCTGCTCCTTCAAAAACGGTGATGACTTGATTCAGGTCAAGTTTTGCTCCAATAGCCGTTGATGCAACAACATTTTCTATTTTTATAGACTTCTTTTGTTCCGTAGTATTTACCATATTCTCACCTTTATATAGGGTATTTAAAGATTTATATGTTGGGATGCAACACTGGAACTCGTACAGATTGTATTCTTGAACGGATTTTATTAAAACTGTACTGGACCAAAAGATAGGAGTATAAAGAAAATGTATGTGCTCCGATCGGGATTTGAACCCGAGTCACTGGCTATCTTTATTTTAACGCCTTTGGGCGCAAAAACTTGAAAGGCCAGAATGATTGGCCTACTACACTATCGGAGCGCAGTAGGCCTAATAATACACGACTATATTTAATGGTTTGGTACGAACATTCCGATCCAGGTTAAAATATGTCCATTTATTGAAAAATGGGTCGATATATTTATATACTGCAAACGAAGGAATTTAGTACGGTGTCGAAATGGAAGATAAATGCCCTGAATGTGGTGAAACCCTCATAACAAAGACGATCCAGAAGAAATTAGGTTCTGGAAGTATAGATTATCCGATAGCTGTGACCTGCGGGAAGTGCAAATGGAACAAAGACCTGACGGGTGCAGGAGATATAGTAGGAAAGCCGGTAATGGCGGATGCAGGCGCATCAGAGAAATATGAGACAACAACACAGATCAGAAAGCAGGTTGCGACTTCCACCATTTCAAAACCAATCAATTCGTCTGGAGGGGTCAGCAAACTTATTCCAATCATTCTAGCAATATTCGTTGTTGGTGCAATTGCATATGTATTTTTTATGAATCCGGCACAGGAAGAACAGACTGTAGCAACAACAACCCCGGGGCCAATTCCCATCATTACACAAACTCCAGTCCCGACGCCCTCAAGCACTCCAGCACCAGAAGTTACCGCTTCAGGCAATCAATTTCCAGTTTATCTTGAGGTGAAAAAAGGTTTTACTCCAAAAATTCGAACCATAAAGGTTGGTGATGGAATACTCTGGACTAATAATGATATTTACTCCGTCACCCTGGTAAGCAAAGATGGTTTATTTTACGATAAATTCCTGAACAATGCAAAAAGAACGAATTATACGTTTTTGAAGGCCGGTACATTCAGTTTCGTTCTAAAAGGTAATGATACAGGCCTGTCAGGGACTATTATCGTACAGCCTTAAACCATAGTCCAATCAAGCTGGAATCCATCGAGGGTCATAAGGATTATTTTATGTTTGATGCCTGGCAATTCATAAGGGACTTCTTCAAAACCTATAAATAATTCCTCACCAGGAGCAAGCTCTGGAGGCGCATTAGAAACTTTGCCGAAGAAATATTTTTTTCCTTCCTTAGTATCCAGGACAACCACATTTCTCCAGCCTTTTGCCTGTGCAACTCGTACAACAGTACATTTCCTCTTGTATTTCTTCAACGTCTTTTTGACCCCACCGACTTCGGTTTCAATTGTATGGGTCACATCAATATCATTTTCTGCCATTATTATAACACCATAAGAACCTTGATATACCAGCTTATGTATTAAACCATACTATTAACGGTGATAAATATGGCCCTTCCGGCAACTAGACGTTATCTTACTGAATTATTGCATATGCATAAGCTTACATACGAACAAATAGCCCAATATTCGGGATTACCAGTTGAAAGGGTAAAGGAAATAAAGAAGGGAGATCTGGCTACCGATATTGAGACATATAAATTAAAACAGGTCGCATTCTCACTCTCTGAGCTTCGCCAGAAAGATACAGGCGAAACAATGGATTAGTTCCAAAGAATGAATGATGTCCAGTACATAAACCATCATCTTATAAAAACCAATACAGTCGAGCAAAGATTATACCAGCTCGCCCTTGCCGGTGAAGCTATTAAAAGATCCACTCTGGTCGTGCTTCCCACCGGTCTTGGAAAAACTATTGTAGCGTTGCTTGTAATGGTATCGCGGCTTTCAAAAGGTAAAGTACTCCTTCTTTCCCCCACAAAACCGCTTGTGGAGCAACATTTTGCTTTTTTTAAAAGTGTCCTGAACGTCCCTTCTGAAAACATTACTCTATTTACAGGCAATACCCCCCCGGGAAAGCGGGAAAGCATGTGGGATAGATCACAGCTTGTAATTTCAACGCCACAGGTCATTGAGAACGATCTCCTTTCCAAAAAAATTGACCTTGAGAAGGTTTCATGTATAATTTTTGATGAAGCCCACAGGGGGACAGGAAATTATTCATACGTCTATATAGCAGAAAAATATTCGAACCAGAACCCTGATCCCCTTGTTCTTGGAATAACAGCAAGTCCGGGAAGTAACACGGAAAAAATCCAGGAGGTTTGCGTAAATCTTCATATAAGATCGGTCCAGATGAGGACAGATTCCGATCCTGACGTCAAACCATATATTTTCGATAAAGACATCGAGTGGAAATATGTCGATGTTCCTGTCGAGATCAAAGGCTTGAAACAGTTAATGGAAAAAGTCCTGACCAACAGGCTTGATAAATTGCGCGAGCTTGGTATTATTCCCCAACCTCAGAAACATTTTTCAAAAAGAGAAATGCTTGACCTCCAGGTGCGATTGCAGGCCCAGCTTCGATCATTCCCTGACCAGAAGATCTACCAGGGAATATCACTTCTTGCCGAGATCTTCAAAGTGAGCCATGCTATCGAGATCTCAGATACCCAGGGAGCTTCGTCTTTATCTAAATATTTTGAAAAGCTTGATAATGAGGCACGCTCAAAAAGCGGAAGCAAAGCCGCAAAACGTCTCATGGAAGACCTGAGCATGCAACAGGCTGTGCATCATCTTGCGGGCTGTGATGGGAATAATCCTAAATTAAATATGGTAAAAGAACTCGTTGAAAAGCAGATAAATGATGCCCCACAATCACGAGTTATCGTTTTTACGAATTACAGGGACACTGCTGAACTTGTTGCAAATTCACTTTTAGAAGTTCCTGGTATCAAGCCAGTTAAATTCGTGGGACAGGCAAATAATTACAATGATAAAGGTCTTACCCAGAAACAGCAGGTTGAGATAATACAGAAATTCAAGGATGGCGAATATAACACACTTGTAGCCACATCGGTAGCTGAAGAAGGGCTGGATATTCCCGCGACCGATCTTGTGGTCTTTTTTGAACCCATACCTTCAGAAATAAGGAGCATCCAGCGAAAAGGACGCACAGGAAGGAAGCATGAGGGACGGGTTGTTATTCTCCTTGCTAAAGGATCAAAAGATGAAGCATACTTCTGGAGCAGCAACAGGAAGGAGCAACGGATGGTCAAAACAATGAAAAATATCGATATTGACTTTGAAAACGAAAAACCCGTTGATCCTGTTCTGGATGGCCAGACAAAATTATTGGATTTCCCGGAAGCTCATATACCAGACCCTGAAAAAAAAACTCATGTGGTGAGTGTTTATGTTGATCAAAGGGAGATCCGGTCCCATGTCGCGCATTCTCTTGAAAAGCTTGGAGTAGAGATCGTTTTGAGAACTCTGCCCGTGGGCGATTATGTGGTAAGTGACCGCGTGGGGATTGAGCGAAAAACCGCTGATGATTTCCTTGGGACTTTCCTTGATGGCGGAGATCTTTTTGGCCAGATATCAGACCTTGTGCGCGCATACAGCCGCCCTATTCTTATCATAGAGGGGGAGGGGCTCTATACAAAGCGCCAGATCCACCCTAACTCGATCAGGGGCGCATTATCCACTATCGCTGTTGATTTCGGGGTGCCCGTATTGTTCACGAAGGATGAAGAAGACACAGCAGCATTAATAAGCGTGATAGCAAAAAGGGAGCAGGCTGATTCGAAAAAGGAGGTAAACCTGCATGGGTCAAAGACTGCCTCAACACTTCCGCAACAGCAGGAATATTTGGTATCTGCGATCTCTGAGATCGGGCCGGTGGTATCAAAGAATCTTCTTCGTCATTTTGGCAGCGTGGAAAGGATAATGACTGCGACCAGGGAGGAATTGATGGCTGTCGAACTTGTGGGACCAAAGACGGCTGATAGGATAAGAGAAGTGGTTGGTGGGAATTATAAGGGATAAAATAGCTTTTTACCTGCAAATCTATATGAGGTTTTATATCATACTCAAAATGGAGAATAAATAATGCATATACAGGAACTTGAAGAGGAAATAGTAGAAATAGAAAAAGTAAAGGAACGATGCAAACCAGGAAGCCTGCAATGGAATAACATCAACAACATAATAATTGAAAAGAAAATGGAACTTGGCAAACTGAAAAACCAGGACTCCTGCGAGGAAGAGGAAGTGCCTGGCCACTGTGGAGGAAATTGTAGTAGTTGCGGAAGATAGAAAAGAATAACGGTCAACAATAGGCCTAATATTTTTAATATATAATATTGATAGGATAGGTAGAGGATTAAAAAATTTTTGTTGGATAGGATGGAAGCACTATGAGTTGGATCCTCTACAGTAACAAACATGTTACATCAATAAATATCCTTTTTCCAGATTTATACCCAAATTGAGAGGAACAGTATGAAATCATCCGAAAATATAATACTTAAAGTAATGTATAACAGGTTATCATGAGAAGCGATAATTTAAAAAAAGGACTTGAGCGGGCCCCGCACAGGTCCCTCTTAAAAGCGGTCGGGCTGATCGATGAAGAAATGTCCCTCCCTTTTATCGGAGTGGTCAATTCCTGGAATGAAATTATACCGGGTCATATCCATCTGGATAAAATGGCAAATGCTGTAAAAGCCGGCATCCGCATGGCAGGGGGCGTTCCTTTTGAATTTAATACTATCGGGGTTTGTGATGGCCTTGCCATGGGACATACAGGAATGAAGAATTCCCTTCCAAGCAGGGAAATAATCGCTGACAGCATTGAACTTATGGTGGAAGCTCACCAGTTTGACGGAATGGTTATGATCCCCACATGCGATAAGATCGTACCGGGTCATATCATGGCTGCTGGAAGACTGGATATCCCAACTATATTTGTAACGGGCGGACCCATGCTGCCGGGAATCGTCGGAGATGAACAGAGGGATGTAATATCATTATTTGAAGCGGTCGGAGCACGCAGGAATAATAAGATCACTGACCAGGACCTGAAGAACCTGGAAGATTGTTCATGCGGGGGCGCAGGGTCATGCGCGGGTCTATTCACGGCAAATACCATGGCATGTGTGACAGAAGCTCTCGGGTTAAGCCTTCCCGGATGCGGGACTGCGCATGCGGTTGATTCAAAGAAAGTCAGGATCGCAAAGCAGTCGGGGATGAAGATCCTGGAACTAGTTGAAAAAGGGATCACCGCGCGAAAGATCGTTACCCAGGAATCACTTGATAATGCAATTCACATCGATATGGCAATAGGGGGAAGTTCAAATACTGCGCTTCATTTGCCTGCGATCGCCATGGAATATGGCTTATCGCTTCCACTTTCCCGATTTGATGAGGTGAGCAGGGAAACCCCGCATCTTATAAATCTAAGACCTGGAGGGAATAAGTTCCTTGTTGATTTTGAAAGGGCAGGTGGAGTTCCAGCTATGCAAAAACGCCTTCTAGACAGATTACACCTGGATACTCTTACAGTAACCGGAAAAACTCTTGGCCAGAACCTTGATGAGTATATAATAATAAATCCGCTCGCAAATAAAGAGATAATCGCAACTCTTGATGCCCCGGTGCATCCAGAAGGAGGAATTGCGGTGCTTCGCGGAAACATGGCTCCTGATGGTTCAGTGGTCAAACAGACCGCTGTGAGCAAGAAAATGTTGAAACACTCAGGACCTGCTCGGGTTTTTGACAGTGAAGAGCTTGCGATGGCCGCAATTATGGATACAAAAATAAAACCCGGCGATTGCCTCATTATAAGATATGAGGGGCCAAAAGGCGGGCCTGGAATGCGTGAAATGCTTTCTCCGACTGCAGCTATTGCTGGTATGGGGCTGATCGATTCTGTGGCTCTTATCACCGATGGTCGTTTTTCAGGCGGAACGCGAGGGCCATGCATTGGTCATGTGTCACCTGAAGCGGCGGTAGGAGGGCCAATAGCTCTTGTTCGTGAGGGTGATATGATCGAAATAGATATACCAGGGCGCATACTTGACATCAAGATCTCTAAAGAAGAATTTGAAAAGAGGCAAAAAGCATGGAAGGCACCTGCTTTGAAGGTCACAAAAGGATATCTTGCAAGATACCAGAAACAGGTGGGGTCAGCTGATAAGGGTGCAATGATAAGCTAACATACTATTATCAAGTATGAAACAGCAACAACATCCAGATTTTGAACGCGGATGACGGGATCGCACGGATTTTCGCGGATCATTTTGCATCTGCTTCAATTTATACTCCGTTAATATTATGCAACAGCCCTAAATATAAAAAATTAAACCACTATGCTCGCATATAACTCCTTCGATCTGGATGAAAGTCTTCTCTTCTGGTGTACTAAATGCAATGTTCCCATACTGGATGAGCAATGTGGGATATGTAAAGTAAAAGGTTCGAGAATAACTCTCTCCCCACCCGGAGATGTGCGCTTTGCATCACCTCATGAAAAAAGTATCATCAACGACATTATTTCCAGGGATTTTCCTGGCGCTTCTCTTTCGGAAAAACTTATTCTCCTGAACAAGATTCCGGGTGAAGACAAAACTGATGAAATTATCGTCGACGGACTGCATTTCGGGATATTGAGATTCGATATGTCAGTTCTTTCTTTCAAGCTTGACCTGATGATCGAAGGAGCCTGCGCACTTATTGATTCTGGCGTAGGCATGAAACTTGTAAAAATCGCATCTGGAGGGCAGCATCTTGGCGGTAAGAATATCGAAGGAACAAAGGTCATTGAATGTTCAGATGACATAAAAGCTGGGGATACGGTGCTTGTGACCAGCAAGAACCTCAGCGGCTTCGGGATCGCTTTCAGGGACAGCTCACAGCTCAGGACTCCTGGAAAATCGTTGAAGATTAAAAAAATAGTCTCAGAAAAGTACACTTTCCTGCCCGGTAAATCATCGATGCAGGATGTTATCAGCGCAAATGCAGCCCACATGAAAAGACTTGTCAAAGATGCAGTCAACACCATAAAAGGGATCGCAAACCAGAAAGAATATACCGATTCCCCGGTTTACGTGTCTTTTTCAGGAGGAAAAGACAGCCTTACCACGCTTGACCTGACCCGAAGCGCCATTAAGAAACCAATAAAAGTTTTCTTTGCTAATACGGGCATTGAATTCCCTGAGACTGTTGAATTCGCTCGAAGTTTCTGCAAGAAGAACAATATCGAGCTCATTGAAGTCAAAGTAAATGAGGCTTTCTGGGAAAACCTTCAAAGTTTCGGACCCCCTGCCAAGGATTTCAGGTGGTGTTGCAAGGTCTGCAAGCTTGGTCCTATTAATTCAGTCATAGAGGAATGTACGGGTAAAGGGAAGAAATGCCTTACAATAGACGGAAAACGTAAATACGAGTCATTCGCACGGTCAAGGATCGCCCCGAAGGAGGAAAATCCCTTCATTCCTGGCCAGGTCAGCTTATTCCCTATACGGAACTGGCGCGCTATCGAGATATGGCTTTACATTTACTACAGGAAACTTGAATACAATCCCCTTTATGATCAGGGGTTTGAGCGTGTGGGGTGCTATTTGTGCCCTGCTGAACTTGGCGCTGAATATCAAAGGTTTGGCGAGCTTCATCCTGAGCTTTTTGAGCGCTGGAATGGATATTTGGTGAACTGGGCAAAAGATAATGGACTTGATGAAGAGTTCATCAGGCATGGGTTCTGGCGCTGGAAAACACTCCCGCCAAAGATGCTTCGACTTTCAGAGGAGCTCAAGATCAATACAAAATTTGAACCTGTGAAAGAAGATTTCGGTATCACAGTAACAGGCGGGATCTCTCCGTGCAAGACCGGCGGATACACCATGGAAGGCAGGATCACAGGACTTCTTCCCCATGAGGCCCGGGATATCGCAAATATCCTTGGTGAGAATGTGTTTTCAGAAGACCTCGGCGTGCTCCTGGTCAAAGCAAAAGGCGCAAGTGTAAAGATATTCTCTTCAGGTCACATCTCGGTCAATTCACCGGGAGCAGATCAAGCGCGTTCTGTTTTCGAAGAGACTGCAAAACAGCTTATAAGAGTTAAAAAATGCTCGAAATGCCAGGTGTGTTTGAGAGTCTGTCCTGTGAATGCTATTTCTCTTGAGCCAAATCTGATGATAAAAAAAGAGTGCACTCAATGCGGGAAATGTACCCCGTCATGTGTGGTTGTCAAATATTTTGACAGGATATTGCCTGATTTCAGGAAAATTTAGTTAAGATAAAATCCATAAAACCACCATTGGCGTCACAAATGTTTCAATGACAGCTGACACAAATAAAAGAGGCATTATTATTCTCATGTATATCCGAAGGCTCTGCATGAGCTCTTTTCTCATATCAGTCTCTTTGCCCATGACAGAACTATACATAAGATATCCCAGCCGAAGTCCCATTCCTGAACTTATCAATACCATGGGGATTTCGAAAATCCCATGGGGGAGGAGTGCAGCCAGTATAAATAATATTCCCTGTTCGCTGGAAACCTGGTTCACAACAAGCCCCAGTAACAATCCATTCCCTCCAATAAAGATCACAGGAATAATACCAAACCCAGCACCAAGAACGATTGAAAAGAGGCTTTTGACCGCATTGTTCAGGAAGATCACAAACATTATCCCGACCGGATGAAGATCTTTTATCCATCCGAAGGATTCTTTCAACATATCAAGATAATTCTCTGATAATCCAAGATCATTCAAAGATGCCATCAATCCTGCTATCACAGAAATTACGAAGATGCCTGTCATTATGAGAATATATTTCTTGCACGATTCAAGGTATTCAAGGTCTCTTTTCATATTATACTCCCATCATTATCCTTAGTGTGTTCCTGACTGCCGGTGAAAGCCCAAGCACAAGGATAGTGAGTTTCATCAGTCCAACAAGCTTCTTTTCTTTTTCAGTTTTAAAATCATTATCAAGAACATACAGGACGGGTATGAAAACGATCAATTTTAGTGGTATCATCACTATAGATGGATGGCTAATAAATTTTCCTGCCAGGTCAATAAAGAACGTCGGAACTACATGTTTCTCATAATAATTCAACCAGTCCATACCTATGAAAGTGGACGAAGCATCAAGTATGTGAGCAAAAAGTATGGAAATATTGACTTTGTCTGTAAGAAGAAGAAAATTTAATTTTTGGGATATAATATATACGATCCCGGTCATCGTGATACCAATGAACAATATCGCTGCTCCGGGAACAGGATTGGCGATACCATCATAAACGATTAGCGCCGCAATATTAAAGAAAGCCCAGAATGCCCCGGCATAGCCAAAAAATGTATTATGATCCTTTATCTTTCCTTTTCGTTCAAGATATATTGTGACTGAAAGGATGCTTATTGTAACGCCGAACATAAAAAAATAGATCAGGGGAGTCACAAAAAGGTATTGCAGTGGAGGAGTGAAAAATTGTGAATCTTCAAGAACGCGAAGTGAAGAACCAGCAATAACATATGTTGTTATTGCGATCAAAAATCTTGTATCGATATTTACATCCAGTTTCCCCAGAAGCTTTAAGACCCAAAAAAGGCTAATACCAAGAACTATTGCATAGGTGAGCGTATCAACGATATTATAAGATGTATCATAAACAATGCCGCTGATGTAATACTTATCTATATAATGCCAGACGCTATCTATTATACTCATATCGAGACCTTATGACTGAAAATAATAGTAATAAAGGAAATTATAAGAACAAATGGATGCAGCTTCCCAGGAATGTTGTTGTAGGTCATGGTGTTATAAACGACACTGGTAAGGTTTGTAAAGACCTTAAACTTAATGGGAACGCACTGATCATCGGTGGAGCAACAACACTGAGAACTGCAGGAAAAACAGTTGCCGTATCACTTGAAGATTCAGGGTTTAATGTGAATACAATGATCATTGAAAAGCCTACGATCGATGAAGTGAACATGATAAAAACACAGGCAAATGATCTGAAGGCTTCGTTCTTGCTGGGAGTAGGAGGGGGAAAATCAATAGACATGGCAAAACTTGCGTCCATGCATCTTGACATTCCTTTCATAAGTATCCCGACTGCAGCTTCCCATGACGGTATTGTTTCATCAAGGGCTTCAATTATCCGGGAAAACAGGACTGTTTCGGAATCAGCTCATACTCCGCTTGCTGTTGTGGCTGACACTTCAATTATTGCATCTGCACCATACCGTCTTCTCGCATCAGGATGCGGCGACATCATTTCAAATTGCACAGCAGTAAAGGATTGGGAACTTGCGCACAGGCTTCGCGATGAACCATTCAGTGAATATGCATCTATAATTTCAAATCTCACTGCAAGAATATTGATAGACTCAGCCGAATTGATCAAACCAGGTCTTGAAGAATCTGCCTGGACCGTAATGAAAGCTCTTGTGGCAAGCGGTGTTGCAATGAGTATTGCCGGATCTTCGCGCCCTGCAAGCGGCTCCGAGCACAAATTCAGCCATGCGCTTAATGAATTAGCTCCAAAACCTGCCCTTCATGGTGAGCAATGTGGAGTTGGAACGATCATGATGATGTATCTCCACGGAGGGAACTGGCAGGAGATCAGGACATCCCTCAGGGCTATCGGCGCACCCACAAACGCCTGTGAACTGGGCATAGAGGAAGAGTATATTATAAAAGCGCTCCTTCATGCTCATAAGATCAGACCTGAGAGATACACGATATTGGGTACAGGATTGACCCCTGAAGCTGCCAGGAAGGTCGCATCGATAACTAAAGTGATAGGGTCTTCATGATCGCATAAAACATATACTTACAATTACTTAATAGCAATTAAAATGGATATATAAAATAGAATAATTATAGTATTATTAAAAATAAGGTGAAATTATATGGAAGAATCTGATACAATAATAACATTGATAGGAACAAGATTGGCAAAAGTAGGGACTGAATTTGTTTTCAGGGGCGCTGCGAAAGAATGCGAACCATGTAAATTCAAAAAGACCTGTTTGAGCCTGAATCAGGGAAGCAAGTACAGGATATCAAACCTGCGCAATACTGCAAAGCTTGATTGTTTCGTGCACGACTCAGGTGTATGTGCAGTTGAAGTTGTCGAGGCCCCTATAAGGATAGCCATTGAATCCAGAAAGGCGATAAAGGGTTCAAAGATAGCTTATGAACAATTAAATTGCAATTATCCTGATTGTGAAAATATTATGCTTTGCAGACCTCCAGGTATCAGGGCGGGAGATAAATTCAATATTCTAAATATAGAAGATGAAATAGAAGAACCCTGCAACAAAAATTACCAATTAAAAGTAGTAGAGGTAAAGAGGCAATAGGTTAAGAAAAAAGTCAAGATGGGCTCTTGATCGATTTAAAAAAACGTGTGAAACACGTTTTTTTTGGTAAATTATATAACAAAGTGATTCATATAAACACCTGATATGATCAAGAAATGCCAGAACCACGGATTCTTCAGGGGAGAAGCATGCGTATGCGGTGAAGCCGGAACGCTCATCCTGAGCGATGAACAGACTGAAAGGCTGGGAAGGTTCATCTCAGGAGCGCTGAGACATTTCCCGGATGACCTGGGACTTGCTATGAACCAGCACGGCTGGGTGGATCTGGAGGTTCTTGTTGATGCCATGAGAACGCGTTATAAATGGTCAAACAGTGAAAAACTTTTTTCGATAATTGAATCCGATGAAAAAGGCAGGTATGAGATAAAAGGAACCAAGATCCGTGCGCGTTATGGACATTCGGTGGATGTTGACCTTGACTATGATGAAAATACGCAACCTGAGTTATATTATGGCGCCAGCAGGGAAGAAGTTGATATCCTGCTGGAAAAGGGGATACGACCTGTAAGGCAAAGGTACGTGCATTTGAGCACATCATCGGATAAGGCAAGGGAAGTCGCAAAGATCCATACAGAGGATCCAGTCCTGCTGGTCATAAATGCCCAGGAAGCCCAGGATGAAGGTGTTGCGATTCTTTCTGCAACCGAGAATATCGTACTTTCTGATGAGATACCACCCCAGTATCTGAGTGTTATGACAGATTGAACCATTTTAAACCCACACTCTGAACAATCCCGTTCCCATATCCTCTATCTTGAATTTAACAGGCAAGAACTGCTCTGTCACCCAGATATTAGTTTTTGTGTGTGAGGAAATCAAACGTGTCGTGAATGACCCACCTCCCGCAAGCGCCATATATGGGATCAACTGGTCAGCAAGGAATTCATCAACTCCTGCTCGGGATCTTAACTCATCAATAATTGCATTCGCTGCTATCTCACCAACCTTTTCTGCCTTCAAACCTTGTTTTCCAAGTGCTATCCCGCCTGCTGCCCCGCACCAGAGAGTAATTGCGCTTCCTGTTGAATGATGATCGTTCACTTCTGTCGTTATCTTCGATCCAAAGCCATTTTCATGAAGGCACTTCCCTGCTGATCCAGCCTGTCTTTCTGAGACATGCGCGGGAAGTCTGGACGAATGTGATATCCCCTCGACGAGCGAACAATTGTTTAAGTCGAAGTCGATGTGATTCAGGCTCGATGGATCTATTGTCGCTTCAACGCATCCGCCTCCGCGAGGATAGTAACCCCTCGTTATCATATTAAGATCAGCTTTGTACCCCATCTTCTTAAGAGCCAAAAGCGTTACAAATTTCAAATAATCGATCGATGGAGACCACTGGACGTCCGTGCCTCCTGTAATTTTTAGTCTGACTGTTCCGGGAGCGTGCATTAATGCTGGCATCAGGCACTGAAGAAACAGGGATATGCTTCCGGCTGTCCCGATATCAACCTCATAATTTCCGCTGTTGATCTTTCCAGGTGTAAAAACGAGTTTTGTGGAGTTAAGATGACACCCGGTGACCTGACTGTCACATATCCGGGCAAGCCCTTCCACTGCCTTCACGTGCTGCGCCGAGAGCCCCGGATTTGGTCTTCCTTTGCGGATATTTTCAATTTCGACAGGGGTCCCTGTAACCGCAGAAAGCGCCACCGCGGTTCGTAAGATCTGCCCGCCCCCCTCGCCATACGACCCGTCAAGTTTCATGGTTAGCAGTTTGTTTGAAGATGATATTTAAGTTTGCTAAGGCAAAAGGATGCAATTATGCGATCAATGGGGATCAAGGGGATATAGATTAAGAATGATTAACCAAATAAGTATAAAATATGAGCGGCGTCAGAGATGAATATGAAATAAATATATTGAGAGATATAAAACTTTATGAATGTATATGCAATGAATGCGGAAACAAGTTCAAAGGATTGCCAGTAGATTATATTGAATGTCCCGCCTGTCGTTCTTCGAATATATCTAAAATTTAATCATATGATGATATCAACAAATTTTGCTGTAAGTAATATCAAGTTTGAAAACAATGAAATAATACTTGATAAAGAACTATCAAATTTAGATTCCTCTGTCATTGAATTTTCCGATATCCTCAACAGAAATAATATAAGGCATGTGCTAATTTCAGGATATATCCCAATTCTTTTTGGAAAAGAAGGAGAAATTGAATATATTGATATCCTGATCCAGAACATATCATTTGAAAAATTCCTTAAATTATGGCTCGAGATCGAAAACAGTTATGAATGCAAGAATGCGAGCGACCCTATTGATGCATATAATGCATATCTTAAAAATTACCATTCTGTGAGTATTTCAAAAAAAGGAAGTAACTGTCCATATTTTAATTTGAAGATCATTAAGGATGAGATAGAAAGATATGTCCTGAAATACCGAAGGATCGCAAGAATCGGGGGAGATCATCTGTATATTCCCCCCATTGAAATGCAAATATCACAGAACTTATCCACTGGCAATGAAAAAGAGATCAATGAAGCAAGATTTTTGTATACTTTATTCAAAGAAAAACTCGATAAAGCATTGATGGACAGATATTTAAAAGAATTAAATATCCCGGATGAAAGTGTTGAAACATACCTTTTTGGAAGACTCTCAAAATAAAATAATAATAATACAAATAATAATAATAATAATAATAATAATAATAATAATAATAATAATAATAATAATATTAATAGTAATATTACTTTCAATCACTGACGAGCGCTTTATCCCCGGTCACACTTATATTAAGCGAACCGAACCTTGATCCTGCCCTCCTGAAAGTGCTGGATATCCCCCTCATCTCGATCCTCTGTAAAGGATCATAATATTCAAGTGACCATGTGCCATTTCCATAAGAAGCGTTCAGAGCTACAGCATGAGCCCTCCATCTAAACATCTTTAACTGCGGGAGTTTGTCCGCCGATCCAAGTGCCATATTCAATCCATCCCCGGATGAAATTATATTCAATCGTGGAACTGTCAAATTATAATCTGATCGTCCCTCAAGCCCATCATATTCGAATATGCTAATATTATCACGTTCTTCTTTCAGGACATACCAGGTAAAAGGGTTCACTGAAGGAAATGACTGCAGACTACCATCTTTAAAAAATTCCTGTAAATTATTCTTCTCAACCAGCCGCATAGCGCCAAGTCCTGAAAAAACGATCAGGAATATCACCAGGAATTTTGCGATAATCACTGTCTTAAACGGTCTTTTGAACAAAAATATTACCATGCCCAGACTGACCAGGGTAAGAAAAATATCTGTATAAAAAAACAATTCAGCAGAATATCTTGTTGTTTCCAGGGGGAATAACAGCGGCACCCCTCTTGTTGTTGAATAATCAAGGAACAGATGGATAAGAACACCAGAGTATGCATATGCAATGGTGCGCCATGTGAATCCTGGATCGAAATCAAAATGTTTCTGGATTCTTTTCTTCATTCTAAGGCGGGATGCAAGATACAGGATAATAATACAGGTGAATAATCCAAAAAAAAGTGAGTGCGTTATTCCTCGATGTGTTATAAGGAAGAAAGTTGGATAAATATATTGTATGAACAAAAGAAATATATCAAAATCTGGCGCTATACCTCCAATCACAAAAGCCGCAATTTCCTCTTTTCTTTTCTTCAGGTAATTTCCCAATAAATATGGAATAAGTGCATGGGTAAACAGATCCATCAATTCACTCTCGTAACATTTCTAGTTCTTGATATCAATAAAAGCGCTCCTGCAAGAACTATCAGGGCGCTGACTGAATACATCACCTGGAAATCAAAATATTGCAGAACAAAACCAAGGACGATTGAACCTACCCCGATCCCAAGGTCAAAAGCAGCTGTAAATGTACCCATGGCAGCCCCCCGTCCTTCTTCACTTACGCTGTCAACAAGCAACGCCATAAGTGACGGATGGACAAAACCAAAACCAAGACCATAAAGAAATGCTGATGCAAGAAAAATAGAAAGTGAACTAGCAGTGGATAACAAGAAAAGACCGCCAGCTATGATGATCATTCCTGGTAAGATTACGAATGTTCTCCCCTTTTTGTCAGAAAGTTTACCTGCAAAAGTCCTCACAATGATAAGGGTCACTGCAAAGACTGAAAAGAATATTCCTGGATTCGTTATACCCTGCTTCTGGGCAAAAAGAGATAGGAAAGACACTATTGACCCATAGCTTAAAGAAACTGTGAACATGAGTATTGATGCAAATAGTGCTTCCCTGCTAAAAAGTGGTGTTCGGCGGTGCGATACAACATTTTCCGATATCGGAAGAGCGAAAAGCAGGGAAACTAATGCTATCCCGGCTGCGATCATAAACAGAATAGAAAAATCATATGCTACAAGTAATATCATGCTCAAGAAAGGACCTATCGCCATGGCAACATTGGATGACATTCCAAATATTCCCATGGCTTCTCCTCTCCTTTTCGGGGGCGAGATATCAGCTATCAAAGTAGTAGCGGCTGTTGTTGCAGCGCCCCAGCCCACCCCATGAAATACTCTCAGAAGCAGCAGCGATGTAACATTATTTGTATAATTATAAAGAAGCATTGAGACCAGGAAAACGAGTAAACCTGATATCAGGATATTTTTCCTTCCGCGCCTGTCAACTTCCTGTCCAATAAAAGGCCGAAGAACAACCGCAGAGATAGTGAAGACACCTATAATAAAACCGATCTCTGATTCTGTACCTCCAATTTTCTGGATGTAAATAGGCAGTGTTATCAGAAGGAAATAAAAACTTGAAAATAGGGTAAATGTGGAAAGACTTGTTAGAATAAAATTCCGTGAGAAGAGGGGTTCATTTTGATCCAAACGGTTTTCGTTCGCTAATGTCATAGAAAGTTAATATTACTCCAATTATTTTGTTCCTGTCATCTCTAATGGCAGAACCAATAATATCAACGGGTATTTTATTTCCATTCTTTCCAATTAAGATCGAATTACAGGCCAAACCATAAAAGATACCTTCCCTGATAACCTTTGCCCTGGCATCCTCCACCTTTTCCCCTGTATCCCCATTAATTACATTGAATATTGCTTCAAGAGGGTTATTAATTGCCTCTTCTTCCTTCCATCCTGTAATTGCCTGCGCATAAGGATTCATAATTTTGATTATTCCATTTTTATCAGTTGCTATGACCGCTTCTCCAATACTATTAAGAGCAGCTTGAAGCCATTTCTTGCTTTCTTTTAGTTTCCTTTCCAGATCATGATTATAAATAGCGATCTCAATAGTAGAATGCAATTCTCTTTCTTCAAAAGGTTTCAGGATATACCCGAAGGGTTTTGTGATCTTTGCCCTGGATAATGTTTTTTCATCTGCATATGCCGTAAGGTAGATTATGGGAATATCAAGCAGTTCATTAATTTGCTTTGCGGTCTCTATTCCATCCATACCTCCACCCAGCATTATATCCATCAGAACGATATCTGGATGGTTGTGCCCCGCATTTTTTATAGCATCCTTACCCGAATAAACCATTGCAGTAATTACATATCCTATCTTTTCTAATCTGTTTTTGATATCCATTGCTATAATTGCTTCATCTTCGACGATAAGCACTTTTTTTTTAGACATAATAAATACTCCTACATTTTCTCTTTAAATTTGATCTTAAATTCAGTTCCATTGTTTTTATCAAGTTCAATGCTACCTTTTAGCTGGTTGACCAGTTCATTCACCAATTGCATCCCGAGGGTATCTGTTGAACGAAAATCAAGGTGTTTTGGAAAACCAATACCATTGTCTTTTACTATCAATGTAAAATTATTATCACTATCCGATATAAGTTTAATTATAAGTTCTCCTTTCTTCCCATTGGGGAATGCATGTTTAAGTGAGTTTGAAACAAGTTCAGTGATAATCAAACCGCATGGAGTAGCACTATCCAGATTCATCAAACGGTCTTGAATATCGATCTTTAAATTTATCCTGCCCGGATTGATCCCATAAGAATTGAAAATATTATTTGCCAGATCATGAATATAATCGCTTATATTTATTCCCGACAGGTCTTTGGATCTATATAATCTCTCATGTATCAAGGCCATAGATCTTATGCGGTTCTGGCTGTCTTTAAGTACACCGATCACATTCTTATCCATGGTCTTCTGTGATTGAAGGTTTAAAAGGCTAATTATGATCTGCAGATTGTTTTTTACCCTATGATATATTTCTTTCAGGAAAAGTTGTTTTTTATTATCCTCTTCAGCTTTTTCCAACTCACCCAGCATACCATTAATGGTACTGGCAAGACGTGATAATTCATCATCGCCTTGCAAAGATACACGTAATGAATGATTACCTGATGTCCCTATGGCGCTAACATTAGAACTCAAGAATGCCAATCTTGATAACACATTTTTCTCCAGAAGAAAAAGTGTGACCAGTCCAAAAACTAGACCAGATATCACGATCGAAATCATCTGATACCACATAGTATTAAGCCCTTGTTTGTGAATTCCCCTGGGCATCTGCGCTTTTAATACTAAGGACGGTTTTCCTTCAATATCATCGAGCTGAATATATCCTGCAATGATATCATTGTTCAATGGCTGAATAAGTATTGGTTTTTCTTTAGACAACTTCTGGATATCTGGCCAATTATTACTAGTATTTTCACCGTCTATTTCCTTAAAAGAAAGAGACAAATGAGTGATCCTTGACAATTCTTCTATGTCCAGGAAGCTCCCCATGATCAATGTCCCCCTTATGGGACCTTTATGATCGCTTGTAATTATCGGGTTTGAAGAAATAAGGATTGGGCCTTCAGGAATGATCATAATTCCACTTAAACTGCTTTCAAGAGATCTATGGTCTAAAAGAATACTATCGGGAGATATTTCAGGCATAAAAATTGTTGGGATCGGGATTTTCTCTCCGGTTTTAAGATCAAGACCTGTTCCATAGACGAGGTGACCAGAAATATTATAAAACAGGACAAAATTTACTTTCAGGTTTGACATTGTTGAAGTGCCAAAATTTGACTCTATATATTGTTTATTGGCATCTATAATGAAATTATATGTATCATCCCACGGAGCCCAATCACCTACAGCAATATGCAATCTGGCAATATCACTGGATAGTGCATCCCGTGCTCTTTCAGTATTCATGAATGCACCCTGTTCTTCAAGTTTATCAAAACTTCCGATCAAAATAAAATTCGTGATAACATAAAGCAAGAGAATAAGACCAAGAAGAGTCACTCCTATGATGGAAATGATCTTTTTACGCAGCATCGTAGGCAAACCCCCTTAATTCATATATCAAAGAGTAATCGTGTTTCAAGTCATTCACAACTTCACCTATCAATTATAATAATCATTATTTAGTGCAAGGGTCTTATAAATACTTTTCCCGCAGTTAAAAAAGATATGCAGTCAATAAGAAGAGAAAAAAAAGATTAGTGAGCATTCTGACCGAAATTCAAGTTCAATTTATTATGAGTGAAATTCTATTATGATAATACTGATAATTACAATCATAAAACTTATATACACTTTAGATAATTTAGTTATATTAAAAAAAAAATGGATGGATCATGGTTAAAAAATGAAAAAAACTACGTTAACTGCATTGTATTATACGCTTTTAACACCCATTAATGTCTGGACTGGATACGAATTGGGTATTGAGAATTATCGTTTAGCTATACCCCTGGTGATCATAGTTATGATTCTTGAGTTTCAAAGTGTAAGATTCTGGTTTGAAGCTCAAACTGAAGAAATAAAAAACGTCGGGAAAAAATATCAGGATTCATAATATTGAAAGAGAATTACATGACTCCTGCATCAATTTTTTCCTGAAGATATTGTGAAAAAAAACCATAATATTTCTTCTGGATCCGTGGGATCTTCCAATCGTTTTCTGTTATTTTCTTTCTACAATTACTGTACCCACACTCGCATTCCATCTCAAATACGATATCACTTCCTATGGATTCTGAAACAACCATTGCATAATCAAAAGTTATTTCTTCATTTTTCTTGATATCTCTCATTGAGACCAGGAAGATCTGTCCTTTAAATCCACTGTTCGGCTCACAGCTATGATTAAAAAAATCGGTCGGATCAGGTTCTTTTGAATCCTTATGAGGACCTAATACAAAGCGCTCTTCTATTTGCATTGTATATGCCTGAAGATGTTGCGGTAAATTTTGTATTTCATCTATGAGCATTATAGTCCCACCCAGAACAGCCAATCTCGTTTTAGCAGTAATGTTTTCTTTCGCAAAAACACCTTTTCCTCGGATACTGGACTTTCTTACTTCAAGAATTGGATTAAGCCAGCTATGTTTAATGCTCATGTTCACATTGTAAAATACTGCATAATACATAATATATTCGATAGTCAAAGAAAATATAATATCACCGGAAACATTATGACCCCCATTGCATTTATTTTACGAATCTTTGCATATGATGCGATCATACCTACTGGTGTTGATATCACGAAAATGATAAGACCAAACCACCCTGTAAATAAAATAACTAGAATAGTAAGTACTGCCAGAACGATAGCACATAATCTGGAATAATTTATTCGAGAAAGTATCCCGGATATACTTCCACCAAGATAAATAGTGGTAAAATAAGAAATTGTAGATACAAAAATTATCACTATCAATAGGATCATTATTATTGAATAATCCCACTCTTTGACATTTACAAGCTGGTCGATCGCTACCATTGCACCACTTCTTGCTTTCCCTATTATGAAAAGTGCTATCAGACTAAAAATTGCGTTTGAGGTATTTGCGCTGCTTATTGAGACCATAAATTCCTTAGACGATTCAGCCCCCTTTTCCACGCGAACAAAGAGCCTCGCAAGAATAGTTCCAACAGCTGAAGAGACGCCTGGAAGCCATGCCACAAATGACCCAGCTGCTGTTCCAGTAACCAGACCCCGGATCATCCTCTTTCTGGAAAGAACGAACATACAATTCTTTTGCTGCAAAGGTAATTCGGATTTTGTCATAAGGCTGATTACAAGCATGGATGCGCCGAATAATCCAGAAAGAAGAGGAAGGAGAATTGAAGGCTCCCCGAATTTGAGAAGGGGCTCTATCAATTCTGTATTGTTAAATGCAAAAATGCCAAGAAACCCTGATATTAAAAATAAAAGAAGAGCATAGAACTTAAATTTAAAGTGCGCAAGTGACCCCTGGCCTTGCTCATATTCGCCATTTTCAGTGGCGATCATTACGATCACTATTAACAAAAGTATCCATCCAACATAATCATTGACCAGTCCATAAATGTTCTTGAAGAAAAACGCCATTGGTAAGACCATAAAAAGAGAAACAATGACAGCGCCTGCGCTTCCAATGGCACTCAGGCGTACAGCCTCTTCACCTCTTCCTTCCATAAGGAGAGCATGCCCTGGAAGGACGGCCAGGGCAGTATCTGCTTCAGGCGCGCCCAGGAAAATGGAGGGGATGATATCAAGAAATGTATGGGCTACAGAATTTGAAAGTATAATGACTGCAACATAAAATGGCGCAAAACCGATCCCTGATAGGATAGGTGAGGCTGCTATAAGAATAAGTGCAAAATTATTTACATGGATACCCGGAGTTAGACCTGATATGATCCCTAGAATGAATCCGAACATTATTGAGACGATAAGCAGGACAGGTGATATCTCCATGGATTTATCCAGAAAGCATTTAATGAACAAAAGGATTATGTTTGCAGGTGTGATTTTAGAACTGTGAGGATCGCAATAACTAAACTCGAAGAGAAATCGCAAGGAATTCCTGAATTATTCAGGCGTTTTGGTCATGAAGCTGTTATAATTTCAACGATGCGAGCAGCCGACCCTTCTGATATCGAGCCCTTGTTGAGATTATGCACTATGATATCAAGAGGTGAGATCGACATTTTGATATTTACCAGTTCACTTGGTGTTGAGAAGTTATATGAAAGAATAATTCCCGAAAGTAAAGTCAGGATCGTGAGCGTTGGACCCAAGACAGCAAAGAAAGTAGAAGAATTCGGATCTCGCAGCGAAGTTATTGAAAAATTTTCATCAGAGAATTTTGCGGATCATCTTGGGGATATTACCGGAAAGAGGATAGGTATCGCCCGCGCGCAAGTTCCAAACCACGAGTTGATAACATCCCTGGAATCAAAAGGTGCTTTTGTCTTTGAAGCGTCTGCATATCGCTTGGAGCCATCAGGGAACAGTATTCCTGGTGTTTTGAACAATGTAGATGCGGTAATCTTCACAAGCGCTCGATCCTTTGAGCTTTCAGGTTTTAGCCAGGAAAACCCCAGGAAGATAAAGGTAATTGCCATAGGTGAAAAAACGGCTGAGGCCATACGAAAAAGTGGCATAATACCTGATTTTGTAGGAAATGGTACGATAGAGGATTGTCTAAAGGACTTTGCCTGATATGTAATCCGGAAAATAAAATTATATTGTTATTATTATCATTCCTTGAAATAATAACCACATGGTTCGTGTGCCTTTTCATGCTTTGATCTTGGATATTTCCTGCATTGTGGAGGTCGCATACTGTGTATTGAGCATAATGACATTTTAGAGCCATCATCAAATTTCAGGAATGGACACTTATAAACAAACTTGCAACATGAACCGCACCGTTTACATTCTCCTTCCCTTTTTTTATCCACCGGCAAAATAAGACTTGTAGCCGCCCTTTTGAATTTGCCTGACAACCGTTTCATTTCAAGCTTTTATTTTCTTCAAACCATATAACTATTGCCATTGTCATATTTTTTGGTCAAGAAAAACGATTTACACATATATAAGGTCATACAAATAACTTCAATAGAGGTCAAATATGATAACTAAAGGCGCAAATAAAGTAATGGAGTGTTATGGTGTGAAAACAGGAGATAAAGTCCTTATCATAGTAGATACTAAAACTCCTGTTTCAATAGGTGGCGGATTATTCGAGGCCGCAAGGGAAATCGGCTGTGAAGTAATGTTACTGACAATGCTTCCACGGTCGCGCCATGGGGAAGAGATGCCTGAATCAGTAGCACAGGCCATGATATACTCTGATGTCGTAATCGCCCCCACAACTTTTTCCCTTACACATACTCAGGCAAGAATAAATGCGTGCAAAGCAGGGACAAGAGTTGCTTCCATGCCTGGCATAACCGAAAAAATGATGGCCAGTGGAGGTATGACTGCTAATTATGACCTGATCAATGAGATCGCCATAGACCTTGACAAAAAACTCCACAACGCAAAAGCAATAAGAGTTGTGACCGATTCAGGCACAGATATCACATTTGACATTGAAGGATGTAAATGGTATATGGATACGGGAATATGCCATGAACCAGGATGCAGCAGCAATCTCCCGGCAGGTGAATTGTATATCGCCCCCAAGGATGCGAATGGGGTTTTCATTGTGGATGGTTCCATGAGCAGCTTTGGACTCCTTGATTCACCTCTTGAATTTACAGTCAAGAACAGGAATGTGACAAATATTAAGGGAAAACATGCAGAGGAATTGAACGCAATACTTGAAAAAGTAGGGGAAAAAGCGAGAAATATCGCAGAATTCGGTATCGGTATAAATCCAGAGGCGCGACTGATCGGGAATGTACTTGAAGATGAAAAAGTGGGGGGCACAGTTCATATTGCAATCGGTGATAACAGCACATTTGGCGGGGATGTGATCGCTGGAATTCATCTTGATGGAATAATCAAGGAACCTCATCTATATGTTGACGGGGAAAGATTTATATTAAGTTTTACCAAATAATATATTATGGAAGAAGTAAACCAGGACGCAGTATTTTTCAGGTGCAGCATTTGCAGCTTTGAATTCGAGGCTGACCCTAATTTCATTCCGATACCATGCCCGCAGTGCGCAAGTGAGGATACAGTAAGGATTTAACCTCGTGGTATCAAAGTTGATGTTGTCAATATAATGAAGTCTTGATATAATGTCAAGACCGATGCGGATAACAGGTTGCAACACAGCGTAAAATCTGCTAATATTTGTGCATATTTCGTGATTCATTATAGATATCACACAATGCCAAGTGGACTGTAAGGAGAAATAAAATCCAATGATTTACCGCGGTATATCATATCATAAATATTCCCAGCAATATCACTTACTTTTGTCCGTATCTGCTTCATCGTGTCCCTATCCCTGATCGTAACAGTGCCATCATCAAGCGTCTGGTAATCAATGGTTATAGAATAAGGGGTTCCTATTTCATCATTTCGCCGATAGCGCCTTCCGATAGTTCCTGAATCATCAAATGAGACGAGAATACCAGCTTTTCTAAGTTTTTCGACGATCTCCTTCCCTGGTATTATTAATTCATCGCGTGAAAGCAGAGGAAGGACAGCAGCCTGGACTGGAGCCACTTCCGGGGGTAGACGCAATACGATGCGCTTCTCTTCCTGTTCTTCTTCTCCATCATCAACTTTTTCTTTGCTGTCTTCTTCGAAATATGAATGCTCCAGTAATGAATAGGTGATCCTGTCAATACCAAAAGACGGTTCTATGACGTGTGGTATTATATTCTCACCATGGATTTCTTCTGTCACGGTCTCAAATTTCACGCAATCTTTATTAATTTCTATCTGTTCGCCATCGATGGTCAATTGAATGACCTCGCCTGAAAGCTGGTCAGAACTTAAAGCCTTAAGCGCATTTGCTATTTTTCCAGCTTTTCCTTTGAACTTCGGACCAAGAACTCCCATATCTGGTTTAATAACGAATTTTTCAACTTTTCTGGGAGTATCATATGAAACATATATGCTTAATTCCTTCTGGCTCTGTTTTGCATGAGCTTTGAGGTCAAAATCAGTCCTGTCTGCGATCCCGACGACCTCAACCCATCCGAACCTGTCACTTAAGATCTCGGCATCCCAGCAATCTGCTGCATAGTGGGCCATTTCATCTTTCATGTGCTGCCTGAATCTCATTTTATCAGGCAAAACACCGACACGCACAAGGAACTGGTATGTCCTGGCAAGGCAATAGGCAAGGAATTCATGGGCAATAATACCATTTTTTACGGCTTCGCCAAGAGTCATTTTTTTTATTTCTCCTGATACCTGCCCTTCCTGCGAATACAGGTTCATGACCATATCAGCAACATCTTTGAATTTTGGATGTGTCTTATCTCGCGGATCTATGAATATTTCTGCCTCTGCCTGCGTAAATTCACGAAGGCGAATTACTCCCTGGCGCGGGGATATCTCATTGCGGTATGCTTTACCGATCTGGGTGGCGCCAAAGGGAAGGTGATCCCGGTAGAATTTGACAAGACGCGGGAAATCCACGAACATTCCCTGTGCGGTCTCAGGGCGAAGATATCCTGCCCGCTTTCCACCCGGTCCGATCGCGGTTTTGAACATGAGATTGAACTCATAAGCAGTTCCAAGCTTGCCGCCACATTCAGGGCATTTGATATTGTGTTTTTCGATAACCTCTGTAAGCTGGTCTGCGCTCATGGTATCGGGATTATCCACTATATCTTTGACAAGATGATCTGCCCTGAAAGGTTCGTGGCATTTCTGGCATTCTGTAAGGGGGTCTGAGAATCCGCCCACATGTCCGGATGCGATAAATATGTCTTCGACACCTATTGTCGGGGATTCAATCTCGTAATAACCCTCATTTATCACAAATATGTCGCGCCAGATGTTCTCAACGCGGCGCTTTAACATTGCGCCAAGTGGACCGTAATCGAAAAAACCTGCCGTACCTCCGTACAGCTCAAATGAGTTCCATAAAAATCCGCGGCGCTTTGCCAGTTCAAGCACCTGTTCGTATTTGTCAGCCATAGTGATCTGGTGCTAAATACATGTTTTAGATTATTAAGTTTTCATTGATCATTAACTCAATAATGAATTAATGATCGTATCCAGATTTTTAACCATCTGGGTCGCATCCCCACCTGTCATTGCGGGATTTATCTTTAGATTTCCATTGATAATTATTGTGGGTGTTTCATCGACCTGGAAAATCAAAGATTCTGCAATATTTTTATCAGCTTCCTCTTTTGCATCCCCGTTCTTTAAAGCTGTAATAAATTCCTCTCCTAGACCCACGCTTTTTGCAATTTCACCGAGCTGGAGTTCACTTGTGATATCCCTGTTCTCTACGAACATTGCTTTAAAGAGGGCGTCCTTCATCTCCTCTCCCTTTTCCATCCTTTTTGCGAGGATATATGCCTCTATGCTTTTCCTGAATGCAATATCTGAAGGCACGCTCTTCCAGAGCATGGGTTTATAGGTTATTTCCAGTTTGTCACCATATTTTTTCTTTAAGGCTGGCAATTCTGAATTTAGAGTATAGCAATGTCCACAGTTGAATTTTAAGAACTCGGTGATCTTTACTTTACCTGGTTCATAAGTGCTTGCCTTATTCAACGTCCCGAATTTTCCTGCAGTTGGGACTTTCCCTTTAAGATCATTGATAGAAGAGGTATTGGTATCAGTATTTGAACCAGAATACGCATAAACCGCAAGAGCAGCTATAATAAGAACAACAATTCCTAAATAGACAATTGTGTTATTTGATTTTCTTTCAGGGATCTTTTGCTTCTTTTTTGCCATGTATCTTGTTTAATAGAATTACCTGATATAAATATTGTGTTTTGAAGTGGGTTCATGTATAGTTTGTCGGATATAGCTGTTAATTTTCTTTTGTTGATCCTAATTGCCTGGACACTTCATTCACTTACCTTCCTTACAACCACCGATCCATCCCTCATCCTGACGAGCCGCTCCTTTACGATCCCATATTTATGATAACTCATAGCCTCAACATGACCTATGCCAAGGTTTTTCCGGATCATGTTTGCATCTTCCTGTGATATCTCAAGTTCTTCTACAGGATTTGAGACTTTAACGCTTTTTTTTGACAGGATCACCCCATCCTTCATATTTGCGCCTGCATACCCTTTAGCATCCATCAGGATGATCGTCCCTTTTTTCATGTAGGCGCCGGCAAATTCACCTGTTGTACCTTCAACGACAATAATCCCCCCATCCAGATGTGCTCCTGTATTCATTCCAGAGTTTCCGGTGATGTGGATCGTACCTTTTTGCATCAGGAGGCCGCATCCATTATGAACATCTCCTTCCACCGTAACAAGACCGTTGCGGTCGCATCTTGCAGCAATTGTTCCGCGTATAATACCATCATCGAGAGTCAATTCGTTTTTTTGTGCGGCATAATTGTTCTTTATCAGGACATCTTTTCCCATTCCCTGATGGAGGATATCTGTTATCGAACGGAATTTTCGATAACCTGCTTCATCAGATGCAACTTCAACTATATTTCCATAGGGTTCATCCACGTTCCCTTTAACATA
Source organism: Candidatus Methanoperedens sp. (assembly GCA_026552975.1). GTDB lineage: Archaea > Halobacteriota > Methanosarcinia > Methanosarcinales > Methanoperedenaceae > Methanoperedens. The sequence continues at coordinate 11,517 of JAPMTR010000072.1, read as the reverse complement.
AATGATACCTGCTGCCATTCCCATCCCCATTTCGGATAAGACATCACCCTCTATGAAGATCTTTCCTGCTTTTTCGACACCTCCCGTTCCACCGAAATGCTTCAGGTTCACCCCCATGCTGTATCCCAGTCCTTTACCAGCATTCCCTTTTATATGCACCTCATTTCCTTTTTTCAATTCATTCACAATGTCAGAAAAAGTATGATTTGTCCCTTCCTGTGAAGGAATTACGCTATCAAGGTGTATCTTATTGTTCTGCCATGTGAAATTGTAAGTGTAGTCACACAGGTTGTCAATTTTGTCTTTTAAAATTAGGAACATAAAAATCTCCTTATATATCCATGTCATTCATCATACAAGGTTGTTCGGATCCATGACGCATGTTAACACAGCTGTGACTTTAACGCGCCCTTTGAGGGAATCATCCACCTTCGCCCCCCAGACGATCCTTCCCGTATTGGGCGCTTTCTGAAGGATCAGTTCACCAGCCTGCGTAACTTCGCCAAGGGTCATGTCTTCTCCGCCTGTCACATGGATCAACACGCCGTATGTGCCTGAAATATCAGGGATGTCAAGAAGCGGGGATGCAAGAGCCTCCTCAACAGCTTTCTGTATCCTGTTCTCCCCTTCTCCTTCACCAATCCCGATCGATGATATTCCCCCGCGTTCAATAACGCTTCGAAGATCAGAAATATCCAGATTTACAAGGCTTGCCCGGGTTATGGTTTCAGAGATATTCTGTATGAACTCGCCCACAAACTCGTTCGCTATTGCAAAACCCTCACGCAGCGGCAAATCCCCGCCAATAGCTCTCAACCGAGAATTATCAATGACCACAAGGGAATCACATAATTTCGCCATCATTTTTATCCCGGTTATTGCTTTATTTCGCCTTGTCAATTCATACCCAAAAGGAAGCATCACGCAACCTATTGTAAGAATCCCGGCTTCGCGTGTCGCTTCAGCCACGACCGGAGTCGCGCCTGTACCTGAGCCGCCTCCCATTCCTGCGATTATAAATATCAGGTTCGAACCAATAAATTCTTTCTTTATCTCATTTATGCTCTTTCGCGCCGCTTCTGTTCCTCTTTCGGCATAGCCCCCACATCCTTTTCCTTGATATGCCTCTTCCCCCATCAGTATCTTCACATCTGCTTTAACCTCCATCAGATGAGTAGCATCAGTATCTGCCACGATGATCTTACTTCCAGCTATCCCCTTATTTGCTATCCAGGAAACGATATTGCATCCCGCCCCGCCAAGACCCATTATCGCAACTGCTGGTTTTGCCGCTTTAGCAAGTTCTGATATCCTTGAATCAAGTGTCATATGAATTCCTCGAACTGAAAATAATACCCTTTTTTCACTTTTATATCTATTTATTAAGATATATAATTAACCAATAACAATTTACATAGAAGTATTCTTTTATCTGTTTTTTGTGTTCATAGAACTTATATGAATGTTCATTGAAGGTAACTATGGGAACTAATATGATATTTTCCAATAATTCTAAAAAAATCCAAAATATCATAAAAAAAATCGAGAATGGAAATGCAAGTGAGTCAAATATAGCATCTCTTTGTGAATTACTTGAGACTCACAAAAATTTCATACAAGAATCTGTAAGGGAGCTGAACAGGATAATTACAAAAGGTAATTTAAAGGCATCTTATTTAGCAATTCACACTTTGAATAAATTGTCTGAAAACTATAAAGGATTAGAATACTATTCAATTTATGTTCTTATAAATTGCACGATTGAACGCAAGAATGAACTTTGTGAATGCAATATGTCGGAGATCCTTGAAATTCTATCAAAGATCACTCAAAAATATCCCGAGCGGATGAAGATTGCGGTTCCGGAATTATTGAATTTTCTCGAAAATATGAATCCAGTAAAGCGAACAATTTCTTTTTTTATATTAAGTATCCTTGCAATTGCTCATCCTGAGTTTTTCAAAGGTCATTCCAGGGAACTCATTCGAGTTTTAAATGGTCTATATATTGATGAGAGGATCTATGCATGCAGGTTAATAAAACAACTGGCTAAAAAAGACCCAACGATTGTTTCTGATTCATATGATATAATAGAAGATATGTGGCTTGGATCTCTTGACTGTAATTTACGTTCTGAAGCCGGATTTGCCCTGGATGCGCTAAAAGAAGCAGAAGAGAGTTCTTCGCATGTAGATAATCCAATATATTTAATTCAAAAACCCATGCCCAGTATTGTTATAGATAAATTGGAAATTTCCGAATATTATTTTTCGAGATTAAGGGAACTTAGATCGACCTATAATAAGGAGTTAAATCGTTATTTTAGAAGGATTGAACCTGAGGCAAACAATTACCAATAATTAAAATAAGAGAATGGATTTACCTTTGAATTTACCCTATTATTTTATATCAAAAAGGTGTAATCAAGTACATATCCAATAAGAATACAAAAAAATGAGTACTTTAAACATTGACCCGAATGTCAAATATCTTGAAGGCACCCAGCGTGTCTTTGACCCTGAGACCACGCTTGCTAATACCACCAAACTTCTATCGAAGATAGGAGTAACAAGGATCGCAAATATCACTGACCTTGACCGCGTCGGGATACCTGTTTTCTCGGCAATAAGACCAAGCGCAGCGGCCGGAGCTATATCCATTTACTCAGGAAAAGGCATAAGTGAAACAAATGCCAGGATATCTGCGATAATGGAAAGCTTTGAACGCTGTCTTGCGGAACAGCCCGAAGTAAGCATTAACCTGAGCGGGGTTGAATTAAAAACAGAAAGGATCAATGGAACATATGAATCACTGTGCGAAAGTTATCCGACATTGTATCCGGATGCCCTCCTCCTCCCGCAGCCTGTTGCAGAACTTACTAACCTTGAATGGGTCATGGGTCATGACATCATGAACGATGTAGAAGTCCTTGTCCCTGCTAATGCTGTTTTCCATCCATATGAACCCCAAAATGCAAATAAATTGTTCAGGAGCAATACCAATGGACTGGCTTCGGGAAATACTATCGAGGAAGCTGTTCTTCACGGATTGCTTGAGGTAATAGAAAGAGATGAGTTAAGTATTGCTGAATATACCCGAAATCCAGGAACAGAAATAATCCTGACCGAAAGCGATGGGATGAATTTCAAGCTCAAAAGAAAACTTGAAGAAGCCGGGATCCTTGTCAAGATCTGGCTGCTTGATTCTGATATTGAGATCCCGACAGTAGTCGTAGCGCTTGATGATACAGTCTTAAAAGACCCTGCTCTTCTTGTTATGGGCGCGGGGGCTCACCTTTCACCTGAAATAGCAGTCTCAAGAGCGATCACTGAAGCAGCGCAAAGCCGCGTCGTCCAGATCCACGGGGCACGTGAGGACACAGACAGGGAACAGGTGGTTCGTACTTTCGGTTATGACCACATGAAAAAGATGAACAGCTACTGGTATGAGGATATGGAGAAAGTCCATATGGATGAATTGGCTGACAATTCAAGCGATACACCCGCAGCCAATATAACCACAGTCCTGGAGCAGCTTGAAAATATCGCTGATGGCGCGATAATCGCTGATCTTTCAAGAGGTGTCGATATACCGGTAATACGGGCGATCATTCCTGCATTTGAATTGTACACGCTTGACCGCGAGAGAAAGGGTGAGCGGATCAGGAAAAGGAAGAAACGAGTAGTAAAATGAAGCCTGTGGTTTATACCGGTACAAGCATCAGCCACACGCAAGCAAAACAGATACTGGATGCAGACTACCGACCACCCGTAAGAAGGGGAGATCTTAGAAGGATACTTAATGACACACCTGAAATAATTGGCATTATTGATGGTGTTTTTTTAGATAGCGCAGCAGTTGCCCATCGCGAAATAATCGAACTGCTAAAGATCGGGGTGATCGTTATAGGAGGAGCCAGTATGGGGGCGCTTCGCGCTTCTGAGCTTGATACCTATGGCATGATCGGGGTTGGCAGGATATATGAAATGTATCGAAGCGGTGTTATTGAGTCTGATGATGAGGTCGCTGTGACTTTTAATGGTGAAACAAATGAATCTCTATCGCTTCCGCTTGTCAATATCAGGGAAACCGTGAATGCTGCCCAAACTGCGGGAATATTGCATGAAGAGCAGGCAAAGGCGGTCCTGGGCATAACAAGAAAAATATTCTATCCTGAAAGAAATTACCGCAATATCATCGCTGAATGTGAAAAAAAAGGTATCATTAAAGCCGCTGAAAAGAAAATCCTGCAGGATTTTTTTTTAGAGAACAATGTTGATCTTAAGCGAAAGGATGCCATTCTTGTGCTTGAAAAGATAAAAGAATTGAGCATTGAACATGAAATATGATGTTATTGTGGTGGGCGCAGGACCTGCCGGGGCAATGGCCGCAAAATACGCAGCCATAAACGGGGCAAGAACGCTCCTTATCGAAGAACATGCAAGCATAGGCTCACCTGTCCAGTGCACTGGCCTGGTAAGCACAAAAGCGCTCCTGGAATGCGAATGCTCAGAAGGCAATTTCATACTTTCAAAAATAAGGGGAGCTTTCGTATATTCACCTTCAGGGGAAGAAGTATGCGTTCGGGGAAAAGATATAAAAGCATATGTCATAGACCGCAAAATTTTTGACAGGACGCTTGTTGAGAGCGCAGTTGATAAGGGAGTGAATGTTCTCATGAGAACCCGTTTTATTGGTATGGATGCAGGCAAAATATCCGTAATTTCAAATGGCGAAAAAAAAGAGATCGAAGGAAATGTAATAATTGGCGCTGACGGCATTCAAAGCGTAGTGGGAAGAGCCGCAGCTCTTCCCAAATGCAAAAAATTCTTATCCGGTATCCAGTTCGAAGCGCCTTATATCCCGAAAGACCCTGAATATGTTGAAATATTCACAGGAAATGAAATAGCTCCGGGATTTTTCGGCTGGGCTGTGCCTTTTTCCGGGATGGCACGGATTGGTCTTGCGAAAGATCCCGGATTGCCTGCCATAAAGTATCTTGAAAAACTACTTAAGCACCCAATAGTTGCTTCAAGATACAGGGGCGGCCGCACAGAACATGTGGTCGGGGGAATTCCACTTGGTCCACCACAAAAAACAGCAACTGACAGGGTTTTGCTTGTTGGGGATGCAGCAGGACAGGTCAAACCAACTTCAGGGGGCGGCGTATATATGGGTGCGGTGTGTGCAAAGATCGCAGGGGAAGTTGCTGCAAAAACTTCCCGGAAAGAAGGGGGTCTTTCTGAGTATGAGAAGAAATGGAGAAATGCTGTTGGAAAGGAGCTTGAGATCGGGATGCTGATACATAAGAGTATTGGAAAACTGACCAATGATAACTTAAATGAATTTGTTTCTTTTTTGAACAAGCCAGATATCAGGGAACTTATGACCGAATATGGAGATATGGATCATCCTTCTGTATTTATGCAAAAATTGATACTGTCTGGAAATAAGATGCAGCTAATTAAATTATTTGGAGTTGCTTTCAAAACGCTTTTCTGATCGATGCAAATCGTGAAAATTCAGATATCCTGTAAAGTGAACGAAAAGGGTTAAGTATATTTGTGTTTATTGAGAAGCCATCCTACCTTAACTCAGTGGCTAGAGTGCGCGGCTGTAGTTTGGATAATGTGCAAAGCACATGTTAACGCGCAGGCACCGCGAAGTCCCCGGTTCGAGTCCGGGAGGTGGGATTTTTTTTTATTTTTAAAAAAAAACATTATGGGGGTTTATTTCAGATCATGGGTTTATTGCCTAGTAGGTACATATAATATAATATGATTAGAATAATCGATCAATTCCTTCTTGACCTCAAAATCAAAGGCACCGCAGAGAAGACCATCACAGAATACAGTAAATTCTTAAAAGGCATCAACAGGATCAAAGCGCTCGAAAAGTGGGATAAGACCGATGTGAATAAATATATTATGGAGAAGCATAACGAATGTTTTATCGGAACGGTCGTAATTTGTAAAACCAAGATAAAGGCATTTTTTACATGGGCAGGTAAATCAGAAATCGTTTGCCATCTTAATACCTGATGTCTGCAAATAACATTTGCTTATAACAAGTGACCTATTTAAATCTCCGGTACAATTAAGCTCTCATGCTTTCCGTAACTTTTCTTGGTACTGGAGGAACGCTTCCTACACCAGACCGCAATCCTTCATCTATTTTTATCAACCGGGAAGGCGATATGATGCTCTTTGACTGCGGCGAAGGGACACAACGCCAGATGATGTGTGCAAAGACTGGTATGAAGCTAAGTTCCATTTACATTACACATTTCCATGCAGACCATTTCCTGGGTATTCCTGGGCTTATCCAGACCATGTCTTTTAATGGCCGGCAAGAGCCGCTTGATATTTATGGCCCGATCTGGACAAAACAATTTGTGGATCTTCTTGTACAGCTTGGTTATTACAGGCTCGGATTTTCAATAAATGCACATGAAATGAGTGATGGAGATATTATTGATAAAGGAGATTATTTTATAAAGGCTGTGGGGACAGAACACGGTATCCCAAGCCTGGGCTATGTTCTTGAGGAGAAAAAACGCATTGGCCGATTTAATCGGGAAAAAGCCATTGAACTCGGGGTTCCTGTAGGAAGGCATTTCTCAAAGCTGCAAAATGGCGAACCTGTCACCATAGATGGAAAAACGATCCTTCCTTGCCAGGTAATAGGTGAAAGCCGACCAGGAAGGAAGATCGTCTATTCAGGAGATACAAGGCCATCTAAGAATATTGAAATTGAAAGTTCAGGTGCAGATCTCTTGATCCACGATAGCACCCTCGGAGAAGACCTTAAGGACTGGGCGATTGAAACGAAACATTCAACTGCAAAAGAAGCTGCACAGGTTGCCAGGAATGCACATGTGAAACAATTGATCCTGACCCATATCAGTTCAAGGTATTTCGAAAAAAAAGAAAGTCTCCTGCATGATGCAAGGAAAATTTTTAAAAATTCCATTCTGGCCGAAGAATTAATGGAAATAGAAATAAGGCTTTCTGATAAATGATTATCAGTTATGTTTGAAAAATATAAAACATTACGATTTTAAGGTTTAAGTACTATTAAACCATGTGAATTTCAGGACAAAACAGTTCTTAAGAAAAAGGTTTGCAGATTACTACCAGAATTTCCAGTTGACCCTTCCCCATGATTTCCCAAGACGCGAATGGGGTTTCATATTTTTTGACGAGCTCCCGGAAGTCGTTATGCGTCGGCACAAGGCATTCTCAAGGGAGAATGAGGCGCTTGATTACATCCGGGGTATGGTCCCGGCGCATGCATATCATTCAGCCGCCTATTATGAATTTCCAGGTGCATCTACCATGAAGGAAAAGAAATGGCAGGGCGCAGACCTGATATTTGATCTCGATGCTGATCATTTGCCTGGCAAGATTCATTCATACAAGGGAATGCTTGATAATGTAAAATCAGAGACCTCGAAGCTTCTAGATTTCCTTATTGGGGATTTTGGTTTTTCTGAAAATAATATCAATATCGTATTCTCAGGAGGGCGTGGCTATCATATCCATGTGCACGACCCGAAGGTGCTCACGCTTGAAAGCGCACAGCGAAGGGAGATCGTGGATTATATAAGTGGCACGGGATTAAGTATTAATTATTTATTCAAACCAGAGACGCACGGTTTGATAGATACAGGTAAAAAATTCAAGGAAAAGGAATTAATCTCACCAAGAAAAGTACGATCATTCGATGATACATCCGTTGGATTTGGATGGGGGAAACGCATCAGTCTTTACATAATTTCTTTCTTGAAAGGCGTTTCAACAAAAGATGAAGTTGATGCTATTAATGAAATTAAAAAAATACTTAATAATTATAATCTTAATAATATCAAAACTGGTTCGATATCATGTGATATCGCAGAATCAATAGTTCAAATAAAAAATAACACACCAAAGATTAGCAATAAGAAAATTGCTGAAGAAGTCGGAATTCCTGAAAAAAAAGTACGTGATATCTTGATAGCTAACGATTTAAAAGATTTTTCGATAGAAGCAAAGAAAAAACTTAAGAAAATCAAAAGCAAGGCAAAAAACCCTAAAGCACTGGATATGATAGAAACAAGAGGGATCATAGATGATGAAGATCTTTTTAATGCCATCGTCCTGAAAGCAATTGAAGACAATAGCATCAATCTTGGAAGCGCCCACACTGACGAACCCGTCACCGCAGACATCAAGCGTCTCATTCGCATGCCCAACTCCCTTCACGGTGGCTCAGGCATGCGCGTCGTGCCCCTCTCCCTTACCGAATTCAAAGATTTTGATCCCCTCAATGACGCTTTGGTTTTCAGTGAACAGATGATAGAAATTGAAGCAATTTCCCCACTCAAACCTCAGTTCTCAACAATTGAGATGAAGGGAAAAAGCTTTACAGTGTCAGAAGGTAAGAATAGCCTGCCAGAATATGCGGCCATTTACCTGATGTGTCGCGGAGCGGCTGAATATGCGTGATAAGACCCGGATAAACCTTGATAATATCCTGAAAGTGGAAAGAGAGGAAAGAAAAAAACTAGTAGCCCTGGAACCGGATTTCTACGGGAAGATCGCTGAGCAGATAAGGGAACTGGATGATGAAAAACGAAAGATCAATGATATGTACAGCACGAAATACTCACTCCTGGAGGATGAACTCAAGACAGTGAGGAATGCGATCGAGAGCATACTTTACAAACGAACCACGAAAATAATCAATGAAGCAAGGTATAATGCGGAAATATCACTCCATGCGCCTTCAAGAACCAAAGAGAACAGGAATATCGATTCAATGACGAAGGAGGAACGCAAGTTCTATGACCAGCTTGTTGGACTGATGACAGAATGGAGGAGTGAGGTGGTCAACAGGATATACAGGAAGGAAAAACCTGAGGAAGTATGCGTTCAAATTCAGGCAAAAAGCTCTGAAGATTTTCTGAAAGTTAAAGAAAAGTCCCCTGATGATATTTTACAAACCCCTGAAATCCACGAAAATAAAACAAAAGAAATCCCTGTGGAAGACAAAAAGGATATAAGTAAAGAGTACATAGTCGTGCGTTTGCTAAAAGACATTCCAACATTCGTTGGTGTTGATGGACGCAATTATACCCTGGCAAAGGAGGATGTTGCTGTTTTATCGACCATAAATGCTACAGCATTGATCAATCGCAAAGCGGCCATTCAGATCATGGTTAACAGGTGATTCTAATGAAAATACCCAAGAAATTTAATACATATTGTCCTTCGTGCAGGACCCATACCCCTCATGTAGTGGAAAGAGTAAAAAAAGGAAAAGCATCGACATTAACAAGAATAACTAGGCAAAAGTACAGGCATACAGGGATCGGAAATTCAGGCAAATTCTCAAAAGTCCCTGGAGGGGATAAGCCCACAAAACGTATTAACCTGAGATACAGATGCACAACATGCAAGAAAGCACACCAGAAACCCAAATGTTTCAGATCGGGTAAATTCGAGATCGTGGAGTCTTAACATGGAACCAAAGAGCAGATTTTTAAAAGTAAAATGCAATGACTGTGAGAACGAGCAGGTAGTTTTCGGATGCGCAAGCACAACAGTAACCTGTCTGGTTTGCGGAAGAACGCTTTCTGAGCCCACGGGTGGAAAAGCTTTCGTAAAAACGCAGATCGTTGAGGTTCTTGAGTGATGGAAAGAAGGGGTTGGCCCGATGCAGATGATAACGTTGTCTGCAGTGTAAAAAGGGTCACCGAATTTGGCGCGTTCGTTGAACTTGACGAATATGGAAATAAAGAAGGTTTGATCCACATCTCTGATGTTGCATCAGGCTGGGTAAAATACATCCGCGACCATGTCAGAGAAGGACAGAAGATAGTATGTAAAGTGCTGTACGTTGATACGGCCAAGCACCATATTGACCTTTCTCTTAAAGATGTCAATGAACACCAGAGGCGCGAAAAGATCCAGGAATGGAAGAACGAACAGAAAGCAGAGAAATGGATCGAGTATGTGGCAAAGACTACCAAAATGAAAGCGGAAGATCTTCCCAAATTAACAGATCTTTTCTATGAAAAGTTCGGTAGTGTCTATGCTGCTTTTCAAAAAGCAAGATTTGAAGATAAATCCTCGCTTACCAAGATCGGAGTTGAGGGCGACGTTGCAGATGCCATTACAAAAGTTGCAATTGAGAACCTGAAAAAGCCACAGGTAGATATATCAGGTTTCTTAGACCTTAATTGCTATCTCCCGGATGGGATAGACCATATCCGCAAAGCACTTGCCTTTGCAAATAAAGTGGATAGTGAAGATATAAATGTGGATATTTCATATGTCGGCGCGCCAAGATACAGGATACATGTCATAGCTCCTGATTATAAAAAAGCCGAAGCTGTTCTTAAGAAAGCGGCTCAATCTGCCATAAAGATCATCGAGAAAGATGGCGGGAATGGCGAATTCTTCAGGCATAACGAAAAAGCCAGTTAATATTCGAAAAATCTATGGTTTCAAAGATCAGAAAGTGTACCTGCGGGAGATATACTCTCAAGGAAGTATGCCCGTTATGCGGCTCTACGACCAGATATTCACGTCCGGCGCGATTTTCTCTTGAAGACCGATATGGAAAATACAGGCGCATTACAAGGAAAACAGTATCATGATAAAGACAACTATCCTAAGATCAAAGAAACCCCGATTAAAAAAACCCATACTTATTGAAGGGCTTCCAGGTGTCGGACACGTCGGAAAACTTGTGGCTGAACACATGATTGATGAGCTGGGTGCCAAAAAGATCATGGAGATATATTCCCCTCATTTGCCTCCACAGGTAATAGTATTGGAAGATGGGACAACAAGGCTTGTAAGAAATGAGCTGTACGCTTATAAATCAAAAAAAGGCAAGAACGATATTTTGATCCTTGTGGGGGATCACCAGAGCACAACGAATGAAGGGCATTATGAATTAAGCGGAGTATTCCTGGATATTGCTGAGGAGTTCAAAGTTGAACGTATCTATGCGCTGGGGGGATACGGTGTCGGGCAGCTTGTTGAAACAGAAACTGTCCTTGGAGCTTCGAATAATATTAAACTTATAAAAGAATTAAAAGGGTATGGCGTGGAATTCAGGCCGAATGAACCAGGAGGCGGTATTGTTGGAGCATCCGGATTGCTTCTTGGTCTTGGAGAACTGCGCGGTATTGATGCAGCATGTCTTATGGGAGTTACCTCAGGATATCTTGTTGACCCGAAGAGCGCACAGGCTGTGCTTAAGGTCCTGTGCAAGATCCTGGAGATCGAAGTTGATATGGCTGCTCTTGAAGAGCGGGCATCTGAGATGGAAAAGATCGTTGCAAAACTTCGCGAGATGGAGCAGGGGCAGACCCCATCTTCAACAGATGAAGATCTAAGATATATTGGGTAATATAGAAGGGTTCCATAGCGTCAAGTTAGTCTTGGGACATTTTAAATATATTACTTATTATTTTATTTTGTAGGTTTCTCCCACTCAAGAAAAACACAAAATAATCAACTA
>JAPMTR010000004.1 GCA_026552975.1 Candidatus Methanoperedens sp. | reverse complement strand
GTATCTTCGAAACAAGTACAGTAGGACTAATCTTTTGTTAGGCTAACAGGAATGCAGTCGATAGATAGCGAAAATTTGACATCTTTGAATGGTGAGTTAGAAAAATAGTTGTTTTGGCATACGCTGAGCGCCAAGAAAGTTATTGCTTAGATTATATAATATTTTGTTAATAAGCATAAGCCTTTACTTGTTTTTCAACCCCTCCATTTCTGCATCTGCCCCACCCCCCCTCATCTTGCATTATCCCCGGTTGCAAATACAACTGTAAACAAATTCGGACGATCAGAAAGTCTCTAACTTTTTTGTCAGGAAAACCAGTAGAACATAGGCTGCATGGTGGGCATGTCAGATTTCATACTAATCCTGAGGTTATTTTTCAGCAAGTTTTAGGAGGATTTTCTCGAGACGCTGATTGTGCTCTTTCGTCGCCTGATTATTTTCATCCATTTTAATTAGATGTCCTTTCATCCACTGGTTGTGTTCTTTTTGTTCTGATATGAAAGAATCAAATTTTGTATTAAGCGTGTTAATCCCGTTCTTAATATCTGGAAGTACTTTTGTGTCTTCTTTGATATTTATCAATATTTCAACACCCACATCCAGTTTTCTGCTGATATCAGAAAGCTCATCTGTGAATAGCCTCACAAATTTCGATGGTAAATATATTTTGAAATGTATCTCTTCACTCGTGATATTATCTATGACGACGCCTTTTAATGCCCCTTTATCTTTGATCTCCCCAAGGAAATCCGGAATACTCCCGTTCTCCCCACAGCAAACCATCTTAACGCTATTGTCAGTATCGTTAAAAGTAAATCCCCTGAGGTCATAGATCTTAGCAATATCTTCGATCAACGTTCTGAATCCGATATCCTGAACTTTCCCCGTGATCTTTATATTGAAGCATTTTTCCATTAATTTATCCATGCATTCAAACATTAATAAACCTTGCTTCTCCAATCAGCATGAATATGATCCAATGATGGTTGCATGGGCCTCCGCGAAGCGCCAAGAACTGTGTATATATAAAATTTATATAATTAATCTGCGTAATCTGCGGATCGGTCTTTCATTTTAATGAGGATGCATGGGCGTCCGTGAAGCGCCGGAAAATTTATGGTATTATTTTTATACTATTAACTGACACTAACGACATAGTTTATACTCATCTGAATAGTTTCAGCTTTCATGCGTTTCATAGGATTTTCAAGTGGATCTCACAGCATTTTGAAGCGAGGCTAAATGCATCGTGTCGATCAAAATTCTATCCATACGATCATCTCTTCTTCATCGATTCTTTGATTAGCCAATCCCTTTCATCTTCTCGTTGCGATCTCTTATAATCTCTTCATTTATAATTTATTTATCAAGACCATTTATACTCACGTTTCAAAGAAACGTGAATTCCCTCTAATTTTTTAGCCAAAACCGTTATGCAATGGCCACTTTTTCGATTTAGATCTGTATGGCCTA
>JAPMTR010000115.1 GCA_026552975.1 Candidatus Methanoperedens sp. | reverse complement strand
CTGAAATAAAGCCATTACGACCAAAAATCAGCTAAATTCTTGAAGGCACTGAGTTGCCTGCCAATGGTTTATGTTTTTGGGTGGGAAACTTGGGTTTTAATATGAAATCATGATAGTCGGGATGAATTACTTTCATGAAGCTATATCCTACAATTTCATTCTCCGGATAACCCGCCGTCTTGAAAAAAGCTTCATTTCCAAATTCAAATCTCCCCTCTTCATCAACCACAAATATGCTGTCATACGATGATTTTATAATGATATCAAGATAATTTTTTGCATCTTTGAGTTTTTCTTCTGCTTCAATGCGTACAATTACATCTCTAATTTGCACTGCAATTGTTTCAAGTATCATTCGGGTCTGGACAGGTATCTCATTTTGGGTGTGAGACGCCATATTAAGTGAAGCGACCACACGTCCTTCCTTCACAATAGGAATGATTGCTATTCCACGGATTCCTTCCGGTCTTCGCGCTTCAAGTTTCATTTCGGGCAAAGCATCCGAGTATTTCCAATAGACAGGCTGTCCTGCTTTCACGAGTTGCCATTGTGGACTGTCGGATGGATAGCGTTTGACCGCTTGCATATATTCGATTGATAAACCATAATGAGCCCTCAAGATCAAGTCCCCGGTTAAATGATCAGAAATGTATATGCCACCACTGTCTATTCCCTCGATCTGGGAAACTGCTTTCATAACTCGATCTAACATTATCTCGATATCGTCAGAAACGCCAATGGAGGAGACAATATCTTTTTGAATGTGAAAGATTTTCTCTTCTATCTTGCGTTCAGTTAAGCCGTTATAGGTAATCACAACACCACTCCTATCCATATTCCTAGAATCAAATTAACTATCTATCCTATATATACTACAACATTTAGATAGATATCAGTATCCATGCTCATTCATATTACTGTATTCCATCTCAACCCTTATCATTGAAGATGGTTTTATCAAAGTTGAACACAGGGGTGTTGAAACAAATGTTAACCGAGCACTTGATGCTGTTTCTGACGATATAAATAATTTGGAAACAACGAATCGTGATTGGGCATGGTGGGATGACACGTATGAATTTATCGAGGATACAAATCCTGATTATATCAATACAAGCCTGGGAGATGAGTCTCTAACAGGGTTGAGACTTAATGTGATTATTTATATCAATTCTACCGGTGAAACGGTATTTGTCAAGGGATTCGATTGGCAGGATATACTCTAATCAATGACACCAATGGTTCTCCCGCATTAATATTGCGCGTGGATTTGCCAAGGGAGATATATAATCAGGGAAGATTGAACGTAAATTATTTCCTGATTTTACTTATTTCCATCACCATTATTTTTAATAGCATATCTATATTTCTTATAGAAAAACAAGTACTTTTCAGGATTTTAAGGCTCAATAAGGATGTCACCCAAATAAAAAAAAGCAAGAACCCCTCAGAGCAAGTGGTAGTTGAGGGGAAGGATGAGATAGCATCCCTTTCAATCTCAATAAACGATATGCTTGAAACTCTTAAGAATTACCGCAACCACCTTGAAGAAATGGTTGAAATACGCACTTTACAACTTAATAAGTCCCTTCAAGAAAAAGAAGCGCTTCTCAGGGAAATCCATCATCGTGTGAAGAATAATATGCAGATAGTTTCCAGTCTTCTGTTGCTTCAAACCCAAAATATCAAAGATCAAAAGTATATCAACATTTTTAATGATAGTAATAACCGGATACTTTCTATAGCTCTTATTCATGAAAAACTCTACCAATCCAAGAACTTTGAAAGCGTTGATGTCAAAGACTACATTCATGAACTGGCATCCAACCTACTGAATTCATATGGAAGGACAGGTAACATAAAATTAGAAATTGACGTGGAAAATATTACACTGGATATTAACAATTCAGTTCCATGCGGATTGATAATCAATGAACTTCTCATGAATTCCTTAAAATATGCATTTCCAAATGGGAGACAGGGAACCATAAAAATTACATTCAAACAAAAAGATAATAATATGCTCCAGCTTACCATAAGTGATGATGGTGTAGGCTTTCCGAAAGATCTGGATATTCGAAATACTGAATCATTGGGTTTAAGATTAGTCAGTAACCTTGCAGAAAGCCAACTTCATGATGAGATCATTCTCAATAGGGACAGCGGAACAGAATTTCAAATCAATTTCAGGCAAAAAAAATGAAGGTAAAAAAACAGATACTTGTTGTTGAAGATGAAGTAATTACAGCAATGGATATCCAGAGGAGGCTGAAGAACCTGGGATATGATGTCCCCTCAGTAATAACATCAGGGAAAGAAGCCATTAAAAAAGCGAAAGAAAATAATCCTGATATGGTGTTAATGGATATTAATCTGAATAGTGAAATGGATGGGATAGAAGCTGCATCAAAGATCCATTCTTTTTTGGATGTTCCAATTATATACCTGACCGCATATTCTGATGAGAAAACATTTGAAAGAGCAAAAATAACCCAGCCTTATGGATATATCTTAAAACCATCCAAAGACAGGGAATTACAGATAAATATTGAAATTGCTTTTTCTAACAAAAACAATCAGAAATTGACCGTTGAAAATGAAGCGCTTACTCAGGCGAACAAGGCCAAAAACGAGTTTCTTGCAAGCATGAGTCATGAACTTCGCACTCCACTGAATGCAATTATAGGTTTTTCTGATATCATGTCTCTGGGGATAGGTGGGGAATTAAGCGAAACACACAAAGGGTATGCCAAGGATATTCACAATGCTGGAGAACATTTATTTCTTCTTATCAATGATATTCTTGATCTTTCCAAAATAGAAGCCGGCAAAATAGAACTCGTTCCTGATAAGATATCCATGCCCGAAAACCTTTATATTATATAATAAACATACTGATAATTATCATAATCATTCAATTATGGATAAAAACTATAAGAAAAAAGGGATGAGACAGTTTAATTTTTCAAACCTCAGATTCCGCCTTCTTCTAATTGTATTCATTGCAAGTATACCGGCTTTTCTTTACACGATAAACCATGCTGTTGAAGATCGTAGCGATGCTGAGGCCCAAATCGAGCAAGAGGCGCTGCAGCTGACCAAACTCACAATCGCCAGTCATGAGCAATGGATAGAAGGCGCGCGCCAACTAGTTATAGCATTGGGGAACATACCCGCAGTTCGCGACCGCAAACCAGCTGAATGTAATGAATTCATGGCGCAACTCATAAATAACTATCCTATTTATGAAAATATTTTTGCAGTTACCCCAGATGGAGAGGTATTCTGCAGTGCTGCATCCTTAAATCATAAGGTCAACACTTCTGACCTGGTTTATTTTCAAAAAGCAGTATCAAGTCATAATTTTTCTATCGGCGATTACCAGTCAGAAGACAGGATCACCGGAGTACCTGTCGTAGTTGCTGCTTATCCTGTCTATGATGATTGGGGAAGTTTACAGGCAGTAGTCTGTGTCTCAATTGACCCGGAATGGCTTAATAAACTGGCTGGGGAAATGCAACTTCCTCCGGGTTCAACATTTCGTATAATTGATCAAAAAGGCACAATACTTGCCCGCAATCCCAACCCTGAGAAATGGGTGGGGCGGACAATGCCTGAAGAAAGCATAATCCATACAACATTAACCCATCATGAAGGGACAGCAGAAGATAAAGGGGTGGATGGAGTAACACGATTTTTTTCCTTTGCTCCTATCCATAGTGGTTCGACTGAAACAGGACTGTTTGTGAGCAATGGTATTCCTGTTTCTGTTATTTATACCCAGATCAACCAGGTCCTTGTACGCAACCTCATCTATTTGGGAATTGTGATCTTTTTCATGTTCGGGATCGCATGGTTTGTAAGTGGTTCCTTCGTTATTCGTCCTATAAATGCCCTTTTAAGGGCGACTGAACGCCTGGGTACAGGAGATCTTGGCGCACGTTCTGGTTTGAATTATGAAATAGGGGAGATCGGTGAATTCGCCCGTATCTTTGACGGAATGGCAGGATCGCTGCAAGAAAGAGAAGTTCAAAGAACTCAGGCTGAAAAAGAATTAAAAAAATTACAGTCAGAACATCAGATAATGCTTGATACCGTACCCGCCTGGATATTCTTTAAAGATAAAAATAATACTTTTATACGGGTGAATAAAGTTTTTGCTGATGTAATGAATATGACTTCCGAACAGTTAGCAGGAAAGTCCATGAATGAACTTTACCCGGAAGAGCAAGCAGAAGCTTTCTGGAAAGATGATCTTGAAATAATTGCTACAGGAAATCCTAAATTAAACATCATTGAACCGATCAATATTAATGATAAGATGCACTGGGTCCAGACCGATAAAATTCCCTATAAAGACAGTAAAGGTAATATTATTGGCATTATTGGTTTCACTATTGATATCACACAGCGTAAGGAAGCGGAAGAAAAGCTGCAAGAGGCTTTATTTTATTCCCGGAGCCTTCTGGAATCCACTCTTGACCCTCTGGTGACCATAAATCCTGAAGGAAAGATCACAGATACAAATAAAGCAACAGAAATAGTAACTGGTCTTTCCCGCGAAAAACTTATTGGAAACGATTTTTCTGATTATTTCACTGATCCTGACAAAGCCAAAACAGGTTATCAAGAAGTATTCAAAAATGGATTCGTAAGGGACTACTCGCTTTCAATTAAAAATGTATCAGGAAAAGTGACAGATGTAATTTATAATGCGACTATATACAAAAATCCCGGGGGTAAAGTACTGGGCGCTTTTGCCGCCGCAAGGGACATCACCCAGCTTAAACTTATACGGGAAGAGAGAAACAGACTGGTTGCAAGGGAAGCGGCCGCTATAGCAGAGGCAGATGCTGCAAAGAAACTTAATCAGCTGAAATCTGACATTCTTAATACTATGAGCCATGAATTCAGGACGCCCATGAATGCTATAATCGGATTTTCTGATCTTATCAAGTTAAAAATGTGTGGGGAATTAACTAAAACCCAGGAGCAATTCATAAATAATATCTCAAATAGTGCAAAACATTTGCAAAGTATAATTAGCGACCTTCTTGACATCGTAAAACTCGAATCTGGTGAAAAATTGCCCCTTATGATAGAGTTGTTCAATGTACCAGAAGTAATAGAGGAAACTTTAGCATTTATGAGCGAGAAAGTAGACGAGAAAAATCTCATAATTATAAAAGAGATCGACTCTGAGATTAATGTTATATCAGCTGATAAGATAAGGTTCAAGAAGATACTCATGAATTGTCTAGATAATGCCATAAAATTTAGCAAACCAGAAGGGGGGATTGTAACGATCAGATCATGGAAGATAGACGGTTTTGCTCAATTCTCGATCACAGATACAGGCATAGGCATCAGGGAAGAGGATATGACTAAGATATTTAGTTTATTTTATCAGGTAGATTCCGGTTTAACCAGGAAATACGGAGGCATTGGAATGGGGCTTCATACAGTGAAGAAGCTTGTGGAACAACATGGCGGCAGGATGTGGGCTGAGAGTAAATATGGTGAGGGAACAACTTTGACGTTCACATTACCACTTAAAATATAATGAGATTGTCGGAAAAGTACCCAACTTTATATAATTTTATATAATTTCCATGTCACAAAAAGCAACATTTTTTTATTAAAAACATCACGCATCGAAGCATTTATATCCTATTGATGTTTATATCACATAAAATTACTAAATAAAAAGTGATACAATGTTCCCTCTACATAATCATCACCAAGCAACCTTTGTGTACGGACCAGAGATTTATGAAAAATTAATCCCTGAAGATCATATCCTATGTAAAATAAGCAAACAGGTGGACTTTTCATTTGTAAATGAAGCCTGCAAAGACCTTTATTCTCAAGATCAAGGCCGACCGGTGAAATACTTACCCGAAATAATGTTTCGCTCAGCAATAGTCCAGCACATGAACGATTACTCAGATAGAGACATGGAAGAAGCTGCCAGATACAATCTGATCGTAAAATGGTTCCTTGGAATTCCCATAGAAGACCACTCCTATGACCACAGCATATTGGGCGATTTCAGGGATAGGCTTGGAGAAAAAAAGTGGAAAGAACTTTTCTTCATAATACTGAAACAAATAGAAGATGCAGGTTTTGCAAAAGGAAATCAGTCTACGGATGCCACACATGTTATTGCAAACATTGCCATACCAGGAACAATCGGCTTGATAAGACAGGGAATAAAAGCGATAATGGATGAAATTGAAACAGTAGACCCAAAGCTTTTCGAAGAACTGGGGGGAAGAAAGACCGCTGATAAAAAAGAGAAATTGCACACACTGAAATCTGAGGAGAAGAAGAAGAAACTTGTTGATGTAGTAGAAGAAGCAAGAGCAATAAGGGGCAAAGCAGAAAAATTGGAATCACCATCAGTAAAACAGAAAATTGAGCAATTGAATCAGATACTGAATGAGAACATAGAAGAAGAAAATGGTAAAATCCAGAAGAAAAAAGAGCATGTAGAGGACAAATTAGTGAGTCTTGTGGAAAAAGATGCGAGACATGGTGCTAAATCCGATTCAAAACTTTTCACAGGATATAAGGCTAATATAATGAAATCAGATGATGGATTTGTGACAAACGTCATCGGGACAGGAGGAAATACTTACGATGGAAATATACTTGTGCCTCTTGTTGATGAAAAGATAGAACATAGTTCTAAGCCGCAAAAGATCGCAGGGGATACTCATTACGGAAGTGCTGAAAACAGGTATCAGATGTCACAAAGAGGAATTACTATCGTTGCTCCGATAAAAGAAGATTTCAATCCAACCGGACTTTATTCCCAGGAAAAATTCGTTCTCGATAAAACTGGTGTAACATGTCCTGCAGGGAACAGAACCATGATTGCAAATGAAAATGAAAAGGAGGGAACAACAATATTCTATTTCAAGAAAGAAATCTGTAAGCAGTGTTCATTAAAAAATCAATGCACAAAACAAGAAGGAAGGACTATCACTATTGGGAAACACCATGAACTTATAATGGAGGCGAAGGAATACAACAAAACTCAGGCTTTCAAGGATGATATGAAAGAAAGAGCCCATATCGAGCCGAAGCATGCTGAGATGAAGAGATTCCATGGGATGGCAAGAGCAAGATATTGGGGGCTGTCGAAGGTGAATGTTCAATTCATTATCACTGCTATCGTTGTTAATGTTAAGAGGCTTGCAAACGTCATTGATAGCGTATGCTATCTAAAAATGTGATGAAAAGTGAAGAAAATACGGGAATATTGAGGAAAAGAAAGGGCTAATATGGATTTTTTGATGAAAAAAGCACATTTTTTCTGAAAAATCTGGAAATTCATGAAACGAAAGAAGAATTTAGGATAATTTTAAGGGATTATCCGACAATCTCATAATAAGCACTACCTGAACTCAAAAAAAATTTATGCTGTAATAATCTAAAATTCCTACTAAATTAGACATCATATATCGTGTGCCGTGCAGCCACCGCCGATAACTTCCGGGACACACCTGCATTATCGTTGTAAAACCCCCGGAATCCTCTTGATACCATTAAATAATTTATTGTGTTTGTTCTTTGATTTTACGTAGATGAACATATATCGTTGCTGTGACAGGGACGTTAGTACACCTTCCCACGTGGCTTCTCTTACACATATAATATTATTATTACAATACAATAGTAAGTTAGTGCTTAAATATAAACGAATTCCATTTTAACTCAAATGTTTTTCCAGACTACAAAACTGAACCCGCTCGAAATATGGTGGAGTGGTACATAATGAAACTCAATAGCACAGCGAAGCTCCTGGATAAAAAAGGGAAAACCGATTCAACAGACCAGATAATGTTCACCGACTCAATGAGATTCCAGATTGACAGTTCCAAAATAAGGACAAATGACCTTTGGACTATTATTTAAGATGTTTACATAATTCATAACTCTTACCCTCCTGTTTGGAAATCCTTCTTCAGATCAAGATATTCATTAACCAGAGACACGCTTAAATTCGTAACAAAAGCAATATCCTCTGGCTTAAAAATCTCTGAAATCCTCGTCACACGTTCATAATCATTGATATATCGATCCACCGCTTCTTCACTATGTTTAGTTCTTCTTGCAATCTCAGGAGTGGACATCTTCTGAAGTTTCAATCGTACAATATCTCTCTTATGGGTAACTGTGGGACCCAAATCATGAATGGTTCCACGATATGGCAAGGTGATTCCTTTTTCATTCTGTATATCTTGAATGTATTTTCCTACAGATGCCCTTGATATTGCAAGAAGTAAAGCAATATCAGGCTGGCTTAAAGTTCCCCTCTGTTCATCAGCTTCTTCCATAATCCGCTCAGTTACATTTTTTCGTATCTGTGTTATTGAGCTGCCGTTAATTCTCATATTGATCTCTTCATCGCTGACCAATGTAAGAATAACTGGAATCGTTCTGGTATCACTCATTGACTTTCCATATGAACTGGTTTCATCTTTAGCAACTGCTTGCCAGAGGATCTGCCCTTTCTTGACTCTACTCAGAGGCAACTGATGTTCACCAACTATCTTGATCAGATCATTGACGATTAGTTCAATAACCTCTCTACCGCCCAAGAATCCATATTCTGAAATAAATCTTGAGCATAATACAGTTTTCATACTTTTCTGAAGTTGAGGTTCATAAGTATCTGAAAGTGAATTGGATTTCATAGACGAAATCCCCCCTTTTTAACCACTACTGCATTTGATTTTATTTCCTTTAGTCTTGCATTGTTTTCTGAATCATACTTCTTGTAAAGCTCAATATATTCATTAATGAGCTTCTCTGACATGCCGGTTGCCTGTCTGATGTCTGCGATATTCAGACCAGTATTCAGAAGCATCACAACCCTTGTGAAATCCTGGATGTAACGCTCTATGCTTTCTGTTGAATGTCTTGTCTGCCTCTGGATATCTGTATATTGATAATTCTTAAGGTACAATTCAACGATAATGGTTTTATGAGATACCCCTTTACCGATATCCATTTTCTGACCTCTTGTAGGAATGTCTATTCCCTGTTTTCTCAGTCGTTCAATATCACGTCGAATGGTTCTTGCACTTGAACATAGCAGGACTGCAATGTCTTCTTGAGTAAGATATGCACCTTGTTCCTGTGCCTCCTCAGTAATTCTTGTGATTTTAGCTTCACGTAATGCCTGCATACCGTTTTCTCTAAGAATTGAGATGTCTGTGCTTGTATTCAGGGTCAGCTTAACTTGTTTTAGATTCATCTCTTCGATTGCTTTGCCGGCTGGTTCTCTTGAAGATGCTGCCCAATAGAATATTGTGCCTACAGACAGGTTCGAGGTCTTGTTGGACGAATTGTAAGAATCGATTTTATTCAATAATGCTCTGGCAACAATGGGCGAAAAGCCGAATTCATTCTCCAATTGCACTTTTAACATTTGTTCGGGGGTCTTCTTCTCTATTCTATCAAATTCTTCGGAATACAAGTTCATCACCTTTGGCAAATTCAACTTAGTTGGATTTATACCATAGGTCATTTGTCCGAGATGTAAATTGTTGATACCAGGGACGGTCTGCTGGTAAAAGACGCCATAATATGCAGGGCGATGGTGCTGGATTACAACGGAAAGAAGATCCTGAAATCCCCCCAAGTGCTTGCAGATTCAATGCCAACAATGCAACGGATGATGATAACGGATGAGCATCCGCGGTCCAGGGTGATAATGGATGTATCTGAAATAAAAGGCAGGATTCTTCCGGAAACTGTCACACTCAATAATAATGTCGCTACAGGCACTCTTCTCATAACAGACAAAGTCCTTGCAGATGAAATCAGAAATGGGAAACGGGATCTGAGTCCAGGCTATTACGCTGACATTATTGACGAGCCGGGGACATTCAACGATGAGCCGTATGAAGCGGTACAGAAGAAAGTCCTGTACGATCATCTTGCGGTCGTGAAACTTGGCAGATGTTCAAGACCGAAGTGCGGTATCCTGGATTCGATCCAGGGAGCATTGGGAGAACAGGCACCGCCAACGATCAATTCAAAATCATCAATTACTGATGAAAATAAGATAAAGGAGACACAAGAAACAATGGCAGAGAGCATAGTAGTCGATGGCGTGGGGTACACGCCTGAGATGGTAAAGAAACTTCTAGCCGATTCTGCAGCTCTCTTGGAAGCGCAGAAGACAGCTACAGAAACCAGGAAACTGCTTGATGCGAAAGAGGTTGCGTTTGCAGACCAGGGTAAGATCCTTGCGGCAAGCGAAGCCAGGATCGCAACATTGCAGGTACAGATAGACGCTGTGGAGCAGGAAAGGCGGGCGCCGTTAATCAAACAGATAACGGATGCGATGCCTGCGCTCAAGATAGAGGATCTCAAGTCATGGGATTTCAAACGTCTCACGGACACAGCCGCAAGCGTTCTTGATGCAGAGAAACTGAAGATGAAAGCGGGAGAAAAGCCCTCAAAGAGCATCATAGATGATGCATAT
>JAPMTR010000006.1 GCA_026552975.1 Candidatus Methanoperedens sp. | reverse complement strand
AACCATCATTGGATTTTCAATTCAAGCAAAAATCATCAAAATATTTTAGTTCGTAGTACTGACGCCCTTGAAAGCGTCAATACCACAAACTAATTTCTTCTAAATATTATTGGCAGTCAGGATTATATCCGAGATATCTACTATCCCGTCAGTATTAACATCATAACGCTGATGTGTTATCATTGTGACTTCACCGAAATGCTGGGCAACAATGACAAGATCAGAATTATCCACCACCCCATCAAGGTTTACATCCGATGGCGAGTAGATACCTGTGCCAGTAGTATAGCTTATATCAAGCCTGGGGCGCTGGCTGACGTTGCTCCAATCTGAGCTGTAAAAAGCGATATAATTGTCGTTCTCATCCTTTGCCTTTAAGTAGAAGCCAGTGTTATCATAAGTACCAGAAACATAATTCTGGACAAGCTCTGTTACATTAAAGGAATAGTATTTGTTATCCGGCAGGGAATTGGCATTAAATGTGATCGAGGCAAATGGTACATTGCCCTGAGCGGCATTATTCCTGTCAAACCAGCTCCCGCCCGGATTGTTCCAGGGGGTATTAAAAGCTCTATTGTTCCAGGTCACGTAATTTGGGTCCCAGGAGAGGGGGCGGTAGATCTCGATCGTGGTGTTCTGGTTCCTTGTAGATGCTGGATAATACCAGAAAAATGAAAGTGCAGCATTGTTGATTTTATCCGTCTTATTATATGCGCTCAAATTATACCAAAGCACATCCCTGTAACGGCCTGTGCCAGAAATTTGTCCTATGTCCATAAAATAGTCCATTCCAAGGGCGGCATCAGGAGACGCTTCACGAAGGCGGTTATCGTACGCACTGGCAGGAGTTGGTGTGGGAGTTGAGGTGGGTGAAGGAGTTGGTGTGGGAGTTGGTGTGGGAGTTGAGGTGGGTGAAGGAGTTGGTGTGGGAGTTGGTGTGGGAGTTGGTGTGGGAGTTGGTGTGGGAGTTGGTGTGGGAGTTGGTGTGGGAGTTGGTGTGGGTGTAGGAGTTTGAGAGTATGTTGTAAGTATAATCGTGATTGTATTCTGATGAGAATCTCTGTTAGTTCTAATCCACGAGTTTGATGGAACAACACCGGAAATGGAATTTGAACTTCCGCTTTTAGACGCTGTTATCACCCAATTAGTTCCTGCTACTTTTGGGATTATCAGGGTATTTTCGGTGTCAGATGGTAATGGCGTATAGCCGTCCGAACCGGTCAAAGTCGTTTTCTTTAGCTGCGGGTCAAGCAATCCTTGCGTTCCCCTTCTTGGAATTACATGGAGGTTTTTGGTAGTTGCCTTTCCATTGTTATCTGTAATCGTAACGTTTGCTCCAGAAATAGGATTGCCAAATGAGTCAACTACTTTTACATCGAGATAATACCATGAAGTATAAGCCCCACCCGTCAATTCGGTCACAGTATCAGCAGTATTTATTAAATGTCCATTGGTAACTGTCCACCATTTAATTCCGCCACCGGAATTATCAATAGAA
>JAPMTR010000071.1 GCA_026552975.1 Candidatus Methanoperedens sp. | reverse complement strand
TTCCAGCGGCGTTCCCTCCTCCGACGACCACATTATCCATAACGTCACACGAGGCTACAGCTGCAATACCTGTCACAACAATTCCATCCATTTTAACGGCGGCAGTGCCAATATCAGCTTTTCCGGCCTTGGTAACAACAGCGGTACCTACTCTGTTTCCTGGTCAAACTCAAGCCAGACCTGCGTTGCCTATTGCCACGACCCGAATGGAATATACACTGGTGGCGATACATTCGCAATCTGGACCAACACAACCAACAGGACCTGCACCTCCTGCCATGATTATCCCCCCTCAACAACCCGAAGCGGAAGCAGCCACACATCCAGCACATCTTGTGATAGCTGCCATGGCTCAGGTGCAGTATCAGGCACACACACCGGCCACCTGAACGGTATTATTGATTCTGCCGGAACGGGCTGTACCACATGTCACTCTCAACCACCCAGTGGTTCTAACAGATACAATACAACTGGGTCTCATACTATACATGCAAATGCTGGTTATGGCAATATCCCTATTTCAGGTTGTGATTACTGCCATTCCACAGGCGGATGGAATAATGCCTCACATTACTCCGATTGGAGCAATGCAAAAGTGGTTCCAAACGGCATGGATACAATAGAAACATATGTTATGAATTTAGCAACTGGCAGCGATGATACCTGCAGCGGAGTTTCATGCCATACAAGTGGCCTTAGTACCCAAGCCAAAGTTGGCACAGCGATATGGACTAACATAACTGGTTCATGCAACTATTGTCATTCTCTGGCCCAAAGCGGTCTTCCACCCACAGGCAATCACATAAAACACTATACCTCCGAGAACTACAGTTGTGCTACATGCCATGGGCAAAATGCCGATGCAGGCAGCCAGATTGGTCACAAGACCAATGGGGTGATCGACATAAACTTTACGAACTTTTCATCTGGCGGCAGTATTGCTTCGGGCTCATGTACTGTCTACTGCCATAACCCGAACCCTACATATGATCCCAAATCCTATCCCACCTGGAACATATCAATCGTTGGATGCGGAGATTGTCACAGTGTCCCACCCGTAACGACAAGGAATAATTTCACACACCCATCAGCGTCAGATTGTGATACTTGCCACGGTGTAGGAGCATCAACGGGTAGCCATTTGGGACACATTGATGGCGTTGTGGGTGGAGGCGGCGGCGCAAATTGCGTCGGCTGTCATGATATAGACGGTGCAGGAGCGCCATCGGATAAGAGGGTAATAGCCCGATCCATTAAACTTGGCGTTCACAGGAGCCTGAATTCGGGAGCGTCAAATGCAACTGATCTTGATCCAATAAACAAAGCATGCTGGGCATGTCATGGTGAAGGGATTGAACCGAGTGGGCATCCTGCAAGATATAAGACCCCGCTCGAGTGCAGCAATGACGATTGCCACGCGCTCTCACAGCTTTATAAGGCGCCCATGGTCTATTCCCACTTCAGGGATGCGGAACTGAATGATAATCCAACAGGTGCCCTGAATTATAATGTATCAGTAAGAAGCCTTTGTGAAGACTGCCATTATAACAGTCTTATCGAGCCTGATGAACCAATGAGCAACTCCTCAGTATCACATTATGCATCAAAGGATAAACTGATAGAATCTGTAAATTGCATCTACTGCCACCTGGATGAAGACAATGCTATAGCATGGGGAAATGCCATAGAGATCAATAAGAACAGAACTGCCATGATCCAGATCAACCGGGAAAATAATAAATTTACGGCAAAGGTCGGGGAATTCATAGACATCGGTATAGGATACAGGATAAAGGTAACAGGCGTATCACTTGACAGAGGAAGCGCAGCTATAGAAATATATAAACTTGATACATTGGTGGACAGCGGTCTAGTAAATATTGGGGAATATTTATATGAGGAGTATCTTGAGATAAATGATTCATTAGTTAAGACTCCCGTTATTGTCCTCAATATAACGGACATGTTCGTATCCAACAATGGTTCATTCATCCAGTTCAACGGATCAAGGGTCAAAAGAGTTCACCCGGAAACCGGAACCACATCTTGCATCTCCTGCCATTATAAGGGTAATCCTGAAAAACACAAGTATGTTGTAATCGATCGAAAGGATGAGGACGTATATTACACAGAAATAATATTCAATTCATCAGATAAAGAATTATATGATCAGGAAAAGTTCCAGAAATTACTGATGACACTGACACCTTTTGATGAATACCTGGATATCCAGAGACCTTTGAGGACACCGATGAAACAGGGCGCTCCATGGGATATTGGAAAAGATTACAGGCTCACATTGAGGGAAGTAGCGACCGATAGCGAGACTGCATTATTTGATCTTGAAATAGGGGACAGAAAATATACTGACATTGTGAGAAAAGGTGAACAGCTGGAATATAATATTTCCATCAATTATCTTGGATATACGAATTCAGAGTTCACAGCATTTACTGCAACGGTCAAAGAGATCGCGCAGGCAAATCCAAACATTGTGATACTTGAAGATGTTAAAGCGATCTCTCCTGATATCATGTCAGTGAAGGAAAATACTACATTATATGGTTACAATACCAGCTGGTTCTGGACGGATGATACTTTTATGACCGGAAGGATTCCAGGCAATCTCCATGTGCCATTATTGGTGGATGGAAAAGTAGGCGGCCCTGATTGTGTCTCCTGCCATGGAACAAAGGATCTTGGAAAACATACACCTTTAAATGTCAAGGCATCTTCGGGTGTCGCTTCCGAGAATAAAGCCTGCTGGATATGCCATGGTGACGGGAATGAGCCAAAAGGACACCCTGTGACATATAATAAACCAAGGGAATGCAGATCATGCCATGCAGACCAGGTTGAACCATATTATAATGCCACATACATCGGCGATGAAAATCATAAGGATCTGCCCAACTGCAATATCTGTCATGTTGAAGATACTCACAAGATAGTGAAATTCGGTGTAGTGCCTGGCATCAAAGACGTATCAGTATCAAAGTATCAGGTCTCAATTGGTGAGAAGATCACATTGAAAGCCACAGCTGTCGCCGGATTCAATATGAAAATAAAAGCTGTCGAGTACTATATCGATTCTCCTGAAAAGAAGATCACAATGGAGCCTGTCGATGGTTCTCTGGATAGCCAGAAAGAGGATCTGATAGCACAGGTTATTACGGCCGGGTTAAAAGCCGGGGAACATATGATCTATATAAGCGCCATGGAAAGGAACGACAAATGGGGTCATGAGAACTCAATTTCCTTTATTATTAAAGAGAAGGGGGCCGGTAATTCAGACTCAGAGAATGGCGAGAATGAAGAGGATGGAGAAACCGGTTTAGAGGACGTTATATATGGTATCGCTGGAATGATCGTATTTTTAATAATAGGATATTCTATATATGGTTTCCTGACGAAAAGATAATTTATAGGAATACCATGAAACAAATACAGATCACCCTTACACCGCCTGAATCGAAACGGATCATAGCTATGGGAGTAAAAAAACTCCCTGTCATCCAGCAAGCTCTGGAAAAAGGAATAATCCTGATAACCCTTGGGACCACGAATTCTTATGTCGCAGAAGAACTAACGGGAAAAAAGATCGACCATTCCAGGTATGCCGCGGGATATATCGGCGAAACAGCGACTGTTGTTCCAAATGATAAGCGCCTGCCTTCAATTGCTTTGAAGAACGGGAAGGAGGTCAATGCTGATACTATCCTGAATGAGATGACGTCCAGTGATGTTGTCATTAAAGGCGCAAATGCCCTTGATCCTGATGGTGTTGCAGGTGTTATGATGGCAAACCCTATAGGAGGAACGACCGGTGGTTTTATCGGAATAGTAATGGCAAGGGGGATAAATCTCGTAATACCTGTAGGACTTGAAAAATCGATCCCTTATTCTGTAACAGAAATATCAAGAAGGATCGGGATACAGCGATGCAGCAAATCGACAGGTTTGCCTGTGGGAATGATGCCCCTGTTCGGTGAGGTCATAACTGAAGTCGAAGCCCTCATGCTGCTTGGTGCTGAGAATGTTTTTGCAATCGGTTCAGGTGGTGTGAATGGCGGTGAAGGCTCGATCGTACTGTGTGCTGAAGGTGAACATGTTGATGAGCTATTTGAGCTTGTAAAGAAGGTAAAAGAAAAGAAGGGAGAATTTTAGTAGAACATAGGTATTTATCGCAATTCATTGTAAATGTAATTTCATGTTCGTAAAACAGATCCAGAATGGGCTTGATCTGGCGGAGGAAGCAAAAAATATTACAGCGATATTTGACACATCACTGGAACCCGGGCAGGTTATCCCGCTGCATTTTCATGATGATATCGAAGAGCTCTATTATATTCTGTCGGGTTATGGCATGATGACAATTGGTGATGAGACAAAGGAGATCGAGAGATACGATGTGATCTATATTCCAAAAACCTTCCCGCACACTTTGAATAATTCAGGGAATGTACCGCTTCGGTTCGTTACCCTGTCGGTAAAAGTTAAAGGGGACGAAAGGAATAACTATAATAATTAATGGAGGAAACTATGCAGTTAATTTCCGTTACGATCAAAGCGCCGCCTGATACAAATCTGATTCTTGGCCAGACCCATTTCATAAAAAGTGCGCAAGACCTGTACGAAGCTCTCATTTCATCGGTACCCGGAATAAAATTTGGGCTTGCCTTCTCTGAAGCATCAGGAAAATGCCTGGTCAGAACCGAAGGAAATGATGATGGATTGATAAAAGCGGCCACACAGAATTCGCTTGAGATCGGGTGCGGTCACAGCTTTATTGTTTTTATGAGAGATGGATATCCAATTAATGTCTTAAATGCCATTAAGAACGTGCAGGAAGTATGTTCTATTTTCTGTGCGACCGCGAACATCGTAGAGGTCATCATAGCTCAGACTGAACAGGGCAGAGGTATTCTTGGCGTTATCGATGGTGAAAGCCCAAAGGGTGTAGAAAGTGAAAACGATAAGGATGAAAGAAGATCGTTCCTGCGCACTATTGGTTATAAGAGATAATAATGGATCATCTGAAAATTAAAGTTCCTGCCACTTCTGCTAACCTTGGATCAGGTTTTGATGTTTTTGGCATCGCTCTTGAAACCCCTTTTGATATTATTGATATAGAGAAAAGCGAAAAGATCGAAATAATTGTTCAGGGAAGGGAATCGCATTTTGTTCCTTTAGACCCAAAAAAGAATACAGCAGGGATCGTCGCGTCCCTTTTAAAAACACCGGTAAAGATAACGATATCCAGAGGTATTCCCCTTTCAAGCGGTCTGGGGAGCAGCGCGGCGCCTGCAGCCGGGATGGCTTTTGCATTAAATGAGATGTTCGCTCTGGGGCATACGATGGAAGAGCTTGTCCAGATAGCGGCGCAGGGTGAAAAATCAGCATCAGGCACAGCCCATGCCGATAATGTGGCGCCTGCGATCTATGGGGGTTTTGTAATTGTGCATAAGGATAAAATAATCTCCCTCAGACCTGAAAATGTTGGCATTGTCGCTGTTCATCCTGATATCATAGTGAGCACACGCGAAGCGCGTGAGATCCTTCCTAAAAAACTTTCGCTTGAAGATATTTCATTCAATACTGGAAACGCCGCTTCCATGGTCGTTGGAATGATGAAAAATGACATACAATTAATCGGTGAGAGCATGGAGAACAGGGTCATAGAAGAAATAAGATCAACATTTATCAAAGGATATGCAGACGTCAAAAAAAGCGCGATCAGCGCAGGCGCTTCCGGGGTAACGATCAGCGGTTCAGGATCTACTTTGATCGCTGTATGCAGGATGGATGAAAGGAAAAGGATCGCAGATGCGATGATGAATGCTTTTACGAATAATAGTGTAAAAAGCGAAGCTTTTATCACGACTATTGGTAAAGGGATCGAAATTATCGAGGGTTAGGCGAAAACTATTTATTCTGAGCAGTCTAATTTGACTGTGTTCGTGTAATAACGAACTAGATAAGCGGGTTCATTTTTTCAACGATACCACCCACTCCCCTTCCCGCTTATCTAATTAATTACTCCTTATGTTCAGATCGAAGCATCCGAGGGATATTTTCAATGAGATCAAATGGAGGTTTGATCTAGCAAAATGCAAAATATACTATATCCACAGGGGTGCGCCCGGGGATGTAAGAATAGTCGATGGAAGTATCATAAAGAATATTGAGCGATCATTCCTGGTTATGCATGGGGATTTTGAGGATGCTTATATCCCTTATCATCGGATATTCAGGATCGAGTACGATAATGAAGTGATATTTCAGAAGATGTCTAAAAACCAGATGGATCAGGAATTCAAACTTTAATTTTGCCAGGATATGCAATTATTTATCCAGCGCTTTGTTGGATAGACCATCTGTATATGAATTGTGTTCCCTCTCCACCCATTTGAAATGTATTTTTTCAAATTTAGAAACTAATTTCCTGGCTTCATTAAAAAGCGGTATGAGATTTTCACTTTTCACCTGGTATTTTCCTGAGATCTGCCGTATCACAAGCTGGCTGTCACCCCTTACTTCAAGTTCCCTGCAACCATGATCAAGCGCAAGTTTTAATCCTCCAATAAGCGCGTTCCATTCGGCGATATTGTTCGTTCCCCGCCCGATATTTTCTGAAAGTTCCTTGACTTTTTTTCCGTTTTCCAATAGTACCGCGCCTATAGCCATCGGTCCGGGGTTTCCCCTGCAGGCCCCGTCAAAAAACAATGTGAAGCTCATGTAATACTCTTTGGCTGTAATATACTCTTAACTATTAAAAATTGAGGATTAGTCTTGTAAATTCTTTTTCACTTGTTATTGCAAAGGAAGAGCGAGCAGATATTTTTACTACCGACTCTGGACTCCGTGATGCAGGGACAGATTTTGGGGTGAGGATAAGTTTTCTCCCAAAAGAGATATTTGATATGAAAATTCTTGATGAAATTAAAAGGAATCAAATAAATTGGGAGGAAAAAGAAAATAAGAAAATAAATTTCTTTACAATAGATTTAAAAAATAGAAATTTAATACATCGTGATGAATTAATTCCTAAAATCAAACATCTATATGATAAACTCAATCTATAGAAATATCACATTCATATAGTACGAAGCAGAAGCATCGGAGCGATACATTTTAGGGGTATTTCAAGAAATTCTCCACTATCTTCAATCCATGCGGCGTAAGCACTGATTCAGGATGGAACTGCAAACCAAAAATTGGCCTTCTCCTGTGTCTTATTCCCATTATGATGCCATCTTTTGTCCTTGCTGTAACCTCAAGCTCCACTGGCAGCTTTGTTATGGCAAGTGAATGATACCGTCCTCCAACGAGAGGACTGGTCAATCCCTGGAATATTCCACTACCATCATGCTCTATGAGACTTGTTTTCCCATGCAGCGGACCAGACGGGGAATGGCTCACCTCGCCGCCAAAAGCCACAGTTATAGCCTGGTGTCCCAGGCATACGCCAAGCAGCGGGACTACGGATCCCCTGATAATATCAAGGCAATTTCCTATATCCCTGGGATTTGCAGGATGCCCGGGCCCGGGTGATATCACTATTGCGTCAGGAGCGATCTCATTAATTTCTTCAAGTGATATGGTATTCGGGACAACAACAGTATCAGGCTCGAATATGGACACATAATCCACAAGATTCCAAACAAATGAATCTTTATTGTTTACAAACAGAACTTTTGTGCATCTGCGTTCATCCGTGTTCATCTGCGGTTTTTTAGTATCAATTGACATCATCAGGTCCCCCTATTGCTTTTATCATCGCGGCCATCTTGCGTTCAGTCTCATTGTACTCATATTCGGGATCCGAATCCGCAACTATCCCTGCCCCTGCCTGTACGATCGCTGTTCGTCCATTCTTAATTATTGTCCTGATCACTATGGCAAAGTCAGAATCACCATTCCATGAATAATAACCCACGCCTCCGCCGTATATCCCGCGAGCATCTCTCTCAAGGTCGTTTATTATTTCCATAGCTCTTATCTTGGGCGCACCAGATAGCGTTCCTGCAGGGAATATGGCGCGCGTTGCATCGAACTGGTCACACTCGTCGCGAAGCTCTCCAGAAACAGTGCTTTCGATATGCTGGACATGCGAATATTTGATCACAGACATAAAATCATCAACCTTCACAGTGCCACCCTTTGAAACCATCCTGACATCGTTTCGCCCCAGGTCAACGAGCATCACATGCTCAGCTCTTTCTTTTTCACTTTCAAGCATCTCTTTTGCAAACGCAGCATCTTCTTGCGGGTTTTTCCCGCGCGGACATGTACCAGCTATGGGATTTATGACAACTTTGCGGTCATGCACAGACATCAGGGTCTCAGGGCTTGCCCCGATGATGCTTGTGCCATTGAACTCAAAAAGGTACATGTAAGGGCTTGGATTGACACTTCGAAGCACGGAATACAGTTCAAGAGGCGTCTGGTCTGTAGTGATCTTGTAGCGGCGGGAGAGCACGACCTGGAAGATATCGCCGTCTATTATATGTTTTTTTGCTTTCCTGACAGCATCTTCGTATTCGCTTTTTTCAATATTGCATGTTATTTTTGATGGTCTTTTTTTCTGCAAAACAACAGGTTTTACCGATCCTATCTTTGTTGCGAGATTTCTTGCATCTGCTATTGCTTTTTGATAAATGTCACTGGCATTTTCCCCCTTAAGGATAAAAGGGGTCATGATGATGAATGTTTCCCCGGTAAGGTGGTCAAAGACTACTGTCCTTGTTGTAAGCGCAAACTGGGCATCAGGAGTCTCGCTCTTCTTCGGGGGAACTTCAAGCCAGCAGTCATACACCATATCATATGTGCAATATCCGATAGCTCCTCCAATAAATGTCTGCCTGTCAAAGCTTTTTCCGATGAATTTCACATCATTTGCGCAAAACGCGGCTCTTATGGCATCCATCGTATCAAAACCCGCTTTTAGCTTTCCACCGTTATCCAGGTCGCATACTTTTAAAAGAGACGATTCGATAAAACCCACAAGATTCGTCCTGCAGGGATGATCAAGCGAGACGACCCGATCCTTTATAGTAACTACTGCATCGGGTTCTGACCCCACGAACGAAAAGCGGGCATGCTTTTTCTCTTTCTCGACAGATTCAAGAAGATATGCACATTTGTTATCAAGCGCAGCGTAAAGTTCAAGCGGTGAGCACTCTGCCTTCACTTTTGCTTTGAGCTGGATTATCGCGGGTCTTTTTTCTGCGAGTCGAATGAATTCTGTTTCATTAATATCGAATTTCATGAAATTCTCGCATTGTTGATAAAATCATTGACTTTCTTTTCATCTTTTTTTCTATTTGTTTCAACACCTGAAGCTGTATCTACTGCATACGGGCGAACTATCCTGATAGCATCTCTAATATTTGATGGATTCAATCCTCCTGCCAGTATTACAGGCATGGATGCATTGAGAACCACTTTTGCACTTAATTCCCAGTTATGCGATACCCCGGTTCCCCCGGTCTTTCCCCCAATAGCTGTATCAAGAAGCACTGCATCTACAATTCCTGATAAATTATCTATCTGGTCAATAAGCGTTTTAGCATCGGCACGTTCAGATACAGGAATTGTCTTGATTATTTTCACGCCTGTTCCCCTGATATTTCTTATTTCCGACAGTGGCAGAGCATTATGTATCTGCACCGCAGTTGGTTTGGCCATCTGGATCATGTTTATTGCTTCTTCTGCATTTTTTGGCATGATTACGAGCACAGAAATTACAAAGATCGGAACCCGGGCAATGAGTTGTGAGGCGGACGAAAGAGAGATATTTCTTGGTGAATCGACAGGTACATCAGTGATAAATCCAACAGCATCCGCATTCGCATTTAGGGCCATCACAAGGTCACGTTCATTCTTTATGCCACAAATTTTTACTTTCATTGTTTATCCTTTTTCCTTTTGATCAAATCACAAGAACCGTGCGAACTTTTCAGGTTCTCCGGCCTCATTTACAAGTTCTTTCAGTTTTTTTAGCGCAGCACCGCCATCTATGGATTCATTAGCCATTTTTATCCCGGCTTCAAGACTTTGTGCTTTTCCGCTTACAAAAAGTGCAGCACCTGCATTAACTGCGATAATATCCCGTTTTGCGCCTTTTTTGCCTTTCAGTACATCCACGATATCCTTTGCATTCTCCTGTGGTGTGCCTCCAGCGATATCAGCGATGGAAGCGCGCTTAATGCCAAGTTTTTCAGGAGTCGTGGTATATTTTGTGACCTTTCCATCTTTTAATTCTACGATCTGTGTTTCGCCTGTTGTTGATATTTCATCCATTCCGCTGCCATGGACAACAAGCGCCCTTTTTGTGCCCAGCAGGTTCAGGACATTTGCCATTGGCTCGCAAAGAGAACTGTCAAAAACGCCAATGACCTGCGCTTTTGCATTTGCAGGGTTGGTAAGCGGTCCCAGTATGTTGAATACGGTCCTAAAACCTATATCGCGCCTTATCTGCCCCACACGTTTCATAGAAGGATGGAATACCGGTGCGAGCATGAAACCAATCCCAACTTTCTCGATCGTTCTTTCGACCTGCTCTGGAGATGCATCGATCTTCACTCCAAGCTCTTTTAAGACATCTGCACTTCCTGATTTTGATGTGATCGAATAATTGCCGTGCTTTGCGACCGAAACTCCTGCTCCTGCTGCCACTATCGCTGCGCCTGTGCTTACATTAATTGTACCTGAGGAGTCACCTCCTGTGCCGCATGTATCGATAAGAGTCCCCATGACCTTTGGATTAATGATATTGGCGGCTTTCTTCATCCCCTTTGCAAGTCCTGCTATTTCAGAGGGTGTTTCGCCTTTAATTTTCATGGCTGTCAGGAACGCCGCTATCTGGGCATCGGTTGCTTCTGTGAATATTTTTGATAACGCGATCTCGGCCTCTTCAGTAGTGAGGTCCTGTTTAAGGATGAGTTTCTGGATGTATTCTTTCATAAGTATCATTGTACATATATGTACATTAATGTATGATTGAGTACATTATATATAAAAGTTTTGCATTATCCTGAATTTCATGATTTTTTTAGACAACGTAGTTTATATGCATCTTGCAGAAAAGCTTACTCTGGATTTTAGAACAATAAGCGATTTTCGCAAAAACAATCCTGATATCATAAAAACGGTCTTTAAATTTTCATTGCCTGAGCTGTCTTCTTTTCCCCGGCACATCCGCTAAATAAAATCGATAACAATAGCAATATTATTACGGTTGCTGCAAATTTGTCTGTTGACATCATATCATTCCCCCGGTTAACCTTATCTTTCGTTTTATGGCCTATTATAATAAAAAGTATAAACTCCTTCATAACCTTCGAATTTAGAACATTTTGGAGCATTACGATATGTAAAATTCGAGAGGTCTTCTCTTTCTTCTTCTGAGATTTCACATATCGTTAGACCATCATTTAAAGGAGTACGACATGCTTCTGCTTTTAGCAACTTTTCAAACGCAGGATGAGCTTTTAATTGAGTAGAAGATATATTTACACAAGAACTGCTATTACCATTGTAATGGTCAACAGTATAAGTTGTATCATTATAAACTGGCTCAAAAACATAGGTTGAGTCATTATATTTTCCTATCTCAACGTTTCCATACCAGGTACCATAAATTGTCATCAGAAACATTTGAAAAATAATAGGAAATCCAAAAAATACAATTATAAGTATTGAAATACCAATTAGGTTTTTAGATATTTTCATGTTATATTTCCCTACTTTATTTTAGGTATGTTTTTATTTTTAGTATCTACGAACAATACCTTCACCACTAATTAATCTTCCATATTATTTTCATTTGTTTAAATATTTGCCGAATTAGAATGGTGGTTACCAAGACACCACTAAAACCATTGGAAGATTTTTTTCAATTGGTTATATAGGTCTCATTTGGTTTATTTTTGCATTAATTGGAATTCGTTTTGGGGTTTGGGCTGCAAAAGAAAAAGATGCTACAACGAAAATATTAATATTGAAATGATCAGAGACCATATAGATTAAATACTACAATTATATTGTAAAATTGTAGTGTCGAACAGATATTAAACTTTTGACCGAATAATTAAGGAGATACTCAGGGCTGAAAAGCCCTGAGTAGAATTGGGGAAGAATAAAGTTTTCAAGAATTGTATTTGTGAAGGTCCGTGAAAAAAGGAATTGAAAAAAAAGACGCTATTGATGCATCATCTCACCCACAGCACTACTTGCAAGTGCAAGGAAGATGATCTTATATTTATTGGGTAAAGCATTATAAAAGAGAATCAAATCCGATTTTGAAGGCAAAATTTTTGGCTTGTATTGTTTTTTCGGAGATTTAAAATCTTGGATTGATGCAGGTTGCTTTAAAGAATGTTGAAGCATGAACAATATGTTTATTTACAGTGGAATGGCTTAGGTTATGTTGCACTTGGAGGAACATCTCAAAGTCTTTGGTATTAATACCGTTTTGCCCCGCTTTTCTTAAAAGCGGTATGGGCTCGTAGTATAGTCCGGATAGTACTTGGGCCTCCGGAGCCTAGGACCCGGGTTCAAATCCCGGCGAGCCCGTTAACCATACAATATTTAAACAATTCAATCCAATTGTGCCATTCCATGCTTACAAAGATCATCACAGAAGGCACGACGAATATCGAAGTACCTATTCCAGATGAGAATTCAAGTTTCCCACCTTCTTCGGCAGCAGTATTCTATAATCCTGCGATGAAAACAAACCGGGATATGGCTGTGGCTGCAATAGCATGTTTTTCGAAAAATGAACCGGATTATACATATCTTGACGCACTCTCAGCTTCAGGTATCCGGGGACTTCGCATCGCGAATGAAGTGGGTCTTAATACCACAATGAGCGACTGGGAAGGAAATTCTGTTGAGCTAATAAAAAGAAACATCGAACTCAACGACCTTACGAACTGTACTGCGTTAAAAAGGAATGCAAATGTGGTGATGTATGATGGAAGTTATGATATTACCGACCTTGACCCTTTCGGGACCCCGGCGCCATTCCTGGATGCTGCATGTTACTCAACAAAGCGGCTGCTTTGCGTTACTGCCACAGATACCGCGCCCCTTTGCGGTGCCCACAAAAAGGCAGGTATAAGGAACTATGCAGCAGTCCCGCTCAAGACTGAATATTATCCTGAGATGGGGGTCAGGATCCTGATGGGCGCTGTGGCAAGGACTCTTGCGAAATACGATAAATCCATGACCCCTTTACTATCTTATGCCTCGGCGCATTATGTCAGGCTCTTCGTGTCAGTAAAAAAAGGGATAGTTAAGGCAGATAAATGCCTGGAGAATATGGGATTTGTTTCACATTGTTTCAACTGCGGCTCAAGGAGCTGGAAACACGGTCTTGCTGTCCATATTGAAGAAAAATGTCCCGTATGCGATCACAAAACAACACTTGCCGGACCTTTATGGCTTGGCAGGCTGCACGATCGGGAATTCTGTGAGCTGGTATTGGATGAGATCGAAAAACGGGAGTTTAAAATTATTGATAAACTTATCTTTTCATGCAGGGATGAGCTTGAGATCCCGATGCATTATGATGTTCATAAAGTGTGTAAAATGCTGGGGATAACTGCGATGTCAACTGTCGACCTTATTTTTGCTTTGAAAGAAAAAGGGTTTCAGGCATCACGGACACATTTTTCAGGAATTTCCTTCAAGACGGATGCGGGGATGGAGGACATAAAAAGAGTTGCAAGAGAGCTTGTGAATCATGATTAGTAATTACTAAATCTGTGCGAATCTGTGAAATCTGCGGATCGTCCTCTGAAATATCATCCACAGATTACGTTTTTTGTTGAAAATCCTGTAAATCCTGTTAATGTTGTCACATTCAATGTTACACAGATCTTCTCTTCGAATCCCTGCAACCCCTAACCTGATCATGGTGGATATTATAAAATCTCCCTGGTCGAGACAAATTCCAACGAAAAGGTTTTATGTATGCATTGCATACAAAGTGTTACATGACAGAGATTAGTGTATCAGCCAGAATTCCAGAGGAAATTTTTAAGGAACTTAAGACTTTCATGAAAGAAGAGTCCCTTGAAAAATCTGCCTCTATAAGAAAATTGCTTTCTGAGGGATTACAGCACTGGAAAGAACAGCGGGCATTGGAATCTCTCAAAGAAGGAAAAGTGACATTTTTAAAGGCAGCAGAAATGGCAGGATGCTCTGTATGGGATTTTGCCGATGTTGTACGTGAAAAAGGCATTGTCTGGATCAAGTCTGAGAAGTTCATACACTCAGATATTGAAAAGGCACTCAGATGAAACCTCTTGTTTTTGATGCCACCCCTCTGATTTATCTTGGAAAAATAAATCTAATTGAGAGAATAAAATATCTTCCTGAGGATAAATACACAACAAAATCCGTGTGTATAGAAGTGGTTGAGGTTGGAAAGAAAATTGGCAGACAAGAAGCGTTCGTAATCGAGAGAATAATCAAGAATAAGATTATAAAATTAAGAATTCCAGCCTATAAAAAATACATAAGTACTCTGCGACAAAACCCCAAAATTCATAAGGCAGATGCCGATGTTCTTGCCCTGGCTGTTGAGTTAAATGGTATAGCGCTACTTGATGATGAAGAAGCAAGAGGTATAGCAGAAATAGAAGGGATAGAACACCATGGAACGATATATCTGCTTCTCAGAATGATGAAAATGAAACTGCTCACAAAAGAGGAAGTGTTTGAAAGTCTCAACAAAATGATACGTTTGGGCTGGAGATGTTCAACTGAATTGTATGCAGAAATCATTAAGGCACTGGATTAGTGAATTATATCCTGAATCTCCAGGCACATTCTGTTATAGGGCAGGAGTAACTTACCATTTGTGGTTTGCTCCAAATCTTCCGGTAAAGCCTCTGAATTTTACATGGGAGGCTTCATTTAGTCATACTTATTGCCGTTTTCAGGTCGATTATTTTAATCTTTTTGATAGAAACCTATATGAAATCCAATAGACAACAAAATGCGGTGCACATAAAATCCCAGATACGCATCCTTGCGATCGATGATTCTCCTCTGATACACGAAAAAGTCATGATAATCGGGGCTTTTTTCAGGGGTGGGGAGCAGCTTGATGGGATACTGAGGGGTGAGATCACAAGGGATGGAATGGATTCTACCGATGTTCTTATCCGAATGATAAATAACTCGAAATTTCATACTCAGATAAGGGTAATTTTGCTTGACGGGGTCACCTATGCGGGATTCAATCCTGTTGACATTACGAACCTTTTCAAAGAAACAGGTATCCCGGTCATAAGTTTCATGCGTTCATGCCCGAATCTTGGAAAAATAAGGCTTGCACTTTTGAATATTCCGGACTCCGAAAAAAGAATGGAAATTATCCAGCGGGCAGGGAAAATATTCAAAATAGATCAGGATAATCCGGTTTTTTTCCAGGTATCCGGAATTGATAGGCAGAGCGCGGTAAAGATCATCCGGATGACTTCAACTCACAGCAATATCCCTGAACCCCTCAGGGTCGCCCATCTTATCGCAACCGGCCTTGTGCTGGGCGAATCAAAAGGAAAAGCTTGAGCCCTGTTGACAAAGATGTTACAGATATTCTCAGGTTATAATACGAGCCCATAAATCAACCCCGTGACAATCGCCCCCAATATCGTTGCAAAAAGATTCACACCATTATTCGATAAATAACCCTTTTGCTGGAGCGTGGCACCAAGTGCGCTATCGATGTTCGTACCGATAAATCCTCCGGCTGTAACCACTAACAAAAGGACAATATCTTGCTTGATCAAAATATAAGCAAGCACTGCAATTGCCAGTGAACCAAAGAGCGCTGCTCCCTCACCCAGCCATGAAACAGCCCCATCCGTACCACGCTTTGCTGTTTTAAAAGTTGTGATCATCCTGGGTTCGCCCTGGAATGTCTGGCCGATCTCACTTGCCAGCGTATCTCCGCATGCAGTCGCCAGGGATCCAAGATATGCTGCCATAAGAACAAGCCCGTGGGATGGAAAGATCCCATATGCCATGGCCAGAACAAGGGCCGTGAGTGAATTACTGAATACATTTTTATATCCTCGAGCCCCCTTTTTCCCTTCGGCTGTACCCTGCATTAATTTGAATGTATATTTATAACGCGTAAACATGCTTCCGAGCAAGAAAAAAGCCAGCAGGATAAAGAACCAGTTAATATTACTGGATATGATAATAACAACACCCATCAATGTGGCTGAAAGCATAGCAGAAATATCTGCGATCCTGATCCTGTATGAAAGATACCCCAGGAAAAAGGAAAAAGCGAGCACCTTCATAAGATATATGGTATCCACATGATACCCGAACATATAGAAAAGCCACATCACCATAGCAGAGCCAAAAGGAATTATGATATTATCCTCATTGCGGGTCATAGATTCAAGAAGTGCTCCAGTCAGGGCGCCGATCACCGAAAGGAATATGATCATGCCCACGGGAACAGATGACGTGAAACCTGAGATCCAGACTGAGCAGATAAAAGCAAAGAAACTCCCCGATACCAGGAAAACAACGCTTGACTTTGCAGAGTAAACCTTTGAATTTAAAGGTTTATCATTTTCAGTTTGTTTTCTCTCTTTCTCAAGAATATTTATTATGTCTGCGATCCCGTCCCCAAATGTCGTAATGGCAAATGCTGATCCGATTATGAATAATGGGAATTTATCCATTCCTGTCATCAAACTGATCAAAAGAAGTATGGACGTTGTTAAAAAAAGATGGATCATACTTATAAGTTTTCCGGCTTTAGCATCGGATTCCCTGGCCAGGTAGGAAAAGAAGGCTGATCCTGAAGGGACAATAAAAAGGAATAAACCTGCTACAAAAAAAGCCATAGCTAAATTATAATAGGATGTTTTAAAAAGGGGGAATAAGAATACGAGCGAACCAAGAAGAATAAATATTACCTGTTTCCTGAATTCCTCTGTCAACTTCATTCAATCTCAGAGACGGTATTCTCAGGCAAATACTTTATCCTTATACTCCAATGAAAGAACAATGGGATTCATAACCGGTTTATACGAATGGAGGCTAAAGACAAAGATCAGGAAGGGGGATGTTCCGGGGCATATTGTTCTTGCACTATCCGAAAGTGACCTGTTTGCAGATGCAGGTTATATCAAATTGAAATCGTTTGCATCATGGTGCAAGGAAATGGGTATAGGAAAAGTCACTGTTCATATAAGCATTATAGAGGTGGATGCACTTATCAATAAAAACATCTGCAGTAAATTATCTATTGAAATGTTGCCGGTACTTACCAGGATCACCCCTGACGTTAATATCATCACAAGGGGGGACAAAGAGATCACAAGAAATGGAATTGGAGATATGGTTCTTGATATCTCACTGGGTTACAGCGGAAAATTTGAATTGACAAAAGCGATGAAGGGTATCATGCAGCAGGTGAAAAATGGTAACATCGATCCAGGTGATATCGATGGAAATGTGATCGAATCACATTTATTCTTTAAATCAGAACCCGATATTGTGATCCGGGCAGGAGGTAAGAGATTGACAGATTTTCTTATCTGGCAATCCGTTTATTCCGAACTTTATTTTACAGACGTCAACTGGCTTGATTTCAGGAAAGTTGATTTCCTGCGTGTTATCAGGGATTTCCAGAAGAGGCAGAGGAGATTCGGGAAGTAAAATCTGTGGATTTTACTTCACACATTGAAAGGTTATTATTTTAATTATTATAAATTATAAATATTATTGATATATTATTTTATATTAAACTTAACACCGATCTTAAAAAGCCTCTTTGTAGGTAAATTCCTTAACTCGCATCCGGTTTTCTGTTTTAGCTCTTTTAATATCTCATCAAGTCTTTCTTCACTCTCAACTGAAAGTGTGAACCACATGTTGAAATTTGATGGACGCAGATAGTTGTGGGAGACTTCTTCGTATTTATTAATAAGCGCAGCTACTTCATCCACTTTTCCTGTGGGTACTTTCATAGCTACAAGTGTGCTTACTCCCCCTGTTTTTTTGGTACTGATGATTGGACCGATGCGCCTTATGGCTTTATCTTCCTGGAGTCGTTTGATCCTTTTGATGATCTCTTCTTCTTTGATCCCCAGGTTTTTCCCGATATCTTCGAATGGGCGGTGGACAAGGGGAAAATCAAGTTGTATGGAATTTAGTATTTTCTTGTCAATTTCATCAAGCGATATTTTATTTTGGGACATACTATCACTTCCCCTTAGGCACATACATGCAAAATGGTTCTTCATCCAGATAATCTCCCGTGCCTGCATACGCGCGGGCGCGGCAGCCTCCGCATACTTTATTATATTCGCATATGCCGCATTTGCCTTTAAGCAGTCCAGGGTCTCGAAGGTCATTGAAAACCTTTGATTTTTCCCATATCATCTTAAATGGCTTCTGGAGGATGTTCCCTGCAAGTGTGGGAAGATAACCGCATGGGTATACATCGCCCCTGCTTGAGACAAAACAGAAAGCAGAGCCCCCGAGGCACCCTTTTGTCATGGCTTCAAGGCCGTGTGTTTCGGGAGTGATCCTTATTCCTTCAGCCTTTGCGCGCTGGCGCATGATTCTGAAATAATGGGGAGCACATGTGGCTTTTAACTGCATCCGCTTATCCTTGCTCTTGTCATAGAACCAGTTCAGGACTTTTTCGTATTCCTCTGGCGGGATCTCTTCTGACTCTATTTCTTCGCCCCTTCCTGTAGGGACAAGAAGGAAAATATGAAGCGCTGCGGCATTTAGCTCTATAGCCAGGTCATAAATTTTGGGGATCTGGGTAAGATTTCGCTGTGTGATGGTGGTATTTACCTGGAAACCTATGCCTTCTTTTTTCAAAAGATCGATCCCGTGAAGCGCCCCTTCAAAGGCGCCGGGCTCTCCCCTGAAAACGTCATGCATTTCCTTGTTAGCGCCATCGATGCTTATGCTTACGCGCTGGATACCCGCCTCTTTTAATTTATGGACGATCTCGGGAGTAAGGAGGGTCCCGTTGGTTGCAAGCACAGCACGCAAACCTTTTGCTGTGGCGTATCTTGCGATCTCATAGATATCAGCGCGAAGAAGGGGCTCACCTCCGGTCAGGATGAGTATGGGTTTGTATTCTACAAGTTCATCCACAAAATGTTTGGCCTGGTCAGTGGATAATTCACCGGGCTGCGGTTCTTTTATGGCGGATGCGCGGCAGTGTATACAGGCAAGGTTGCATGCATTGGTAAGTTCCCATGCGATCAGTCTTGGGGGTTTCACTTTTTGTTCTGTCAATAGGATCACGTAATAAATCAATATCCTTTTTAAAGCTTTAATCTTTACCTTAATCTTTATGTAATAAGCAATGAAATATTGCTGTATGAGTTTGAGTTATTTATATGAGGCTTTTGGCATTGTCTGGATTGTGTTCTTAGTTTACATCCTGAACCTTGTCCGGCAGCGAAGGGCGCTTGAAATTGAGCTTAAGATGCTTGAGAATATGAAAGCATAGGGCTGGGAAGATCATGTCCATTGAAACCATCCTGAAATACAAAACAATAGCCGTCGTTGGCATTTCTGATGACCCGAAACGTCCCAGCCACTTTGTAGCTCGTTTTCTGGAAGATCATGGTTATAATATTACTCCTGTCAATCCCAAACTGACGGAATGGGAAGGAAAAAAATGTTATCCAGACCTTACGTCAATTCCAGTGAAG
Source organism: Candidatus Methanoperedens sp. (assembly GCA_026552975.1). Lineage (GTDB taxonomy): Archaea > Halobacteriota > Methanosarcinia > Methanosarcinales > Methanoperedenaceae > Methanoperedens. Next base: position 42,176 of record JAPMTR010000071.1, on the reverse strand, counting down.
ATCGATATAGTAGATATTTTCAGGCGCTCAGAAGCTATTCCTCCCATCGTGGATGAAGCGATCACTATAAAGGCAAAAGTCGTATGGATGCAGGAAGGGATCGTTAATGAAGAGGCTGCGGCAAAAGCAAGGGCAGCCGGGATCGAAGTTGTTATGGATAGGTGCATGAAGAAGGAGTATGTAAGGTATTTTACACACTGAAATTATTTTTTCTTATACACATTCAGCCCAATTTTAGCCTCTTCCTTCCCTGGAATTGACTGATTTCCTTCACTTGATGCGATAATAATCGTTTTCCCTGATGCTGAAGGTCCGAAGTCTTTTGACAAATCCACTTTTATTGTTAATATGTTCCCTTCAATTGACATTTCCACGTTCTTCATTTTAGCTCTCCTTTTCTATCTGGTGCAGTTTCACTTCTTATATTTATTTTGGCCTTATTATCTTTATCTGTTTGAATTTGTTGTCATCTTATGATCTTTCTCTTCTCAAGCGCCATGCCATGATCAGCGCCCCGACAGTGAATACTGCCGGAATGAATGGCGCTTCTTTCGATTGTGTTTCTCCGGGGGCGGCTGTCGTCGCGCGCGTGGGGACTGCGCCGGAGTATTGTTCGTCCAGGATGTAGGGGTTGGCGATGGTGAATTGGATAGGTTTTTGGTTACCTTTTTTGCTAAATGATACAAAAAGATTTATTGGTGCATTTCCATTTTTCCATGCCCCATTCGGTTTTAAAATCCAAGAATAAGTCTGTGTCCAATTAGTTGTTATTTTTGGATTAGATAACATTTCTTCCAGTTTGCTTGGTCCTTCTATAACTTCAAAACCTTTCGTTACTCCCGGTTCATTCAATTCCAGATATGCATTTCCATCGATTTTTGATATTAATTCAACCTTAACTTCTATAGGTTGCCCTATTTTCAATTCAATGCCATTTACCGTAGCATTTTCTCCATTAAACCAAGCTCTAACTATACCATATTCATTTTCAGCACCAGCAACCATGTGCAAACTTAATAACAATATTATCGAAATCAAAAAGAATCTTTTTCTATTCATTATTTCACCTTAAAACCCGAAGTTTCTTCAATTCTTATCCAATTCTTATCTCCTACTCCTTCCATTTTGCCTGGAGGAACTAATATAAAAGTTCCTGTTGTAAAATTAAATTTAATAGGAGTATTTTGTCCAATCTGGGCGTAGTCATTAAGAGGGTCTTCTACTGGCAGTTTTTCCCTCACATACACCTGCGCCTCATGCCCGAAAATCGGATCCGGATGAACTTCATTATCAATATCCTGCACCTCTAATTTCACAAATTCACCCTCAACATCGATCGACCACATATTGAAGGTTGCTATCCACGGTTCAAATGTTGGCAAAATATGCACGCCAATACCCCCTAGCAGATTATTATTTCGCAACTTCAATGTGAATAACATCTCCTGACCATAGGGCATCTCAGGGTCAAGATAATTCGGCTCCTGATCCACAAGCAGCGTCACGCTTTCATTCCAGGCCTCAAGCTCCTCTGGCGGATAAATATTCCCCTTCTCATCTACATGGAAAGCCCTCATAGGCACCCCAAAAGGCAGTTTCAGACCCTGCTTTAAGAACTGTGAAGCATTCCTGTTCTTTTCCTTGATCTTATCAGGATCAGAGAAATTTCCCTTAATCCTCCTGTTAACCTCCTCACTTGCATTCGTGAACTTATCCTTTACCTGGAACATCACCTGATCTACATACCATTCACGCACAAGGGAAATGGCCTTAGCGCTTGCACTTGAATATTTACCCAGGTAATAATTCGACTTATTCGCATACCGTGTCTGGTTTGCCTTGATCTTCATGATCAGGTCATCCCTCACGGCATCGAAAAGATCAGAAGGAACAGGATAATTTTCATAATTAATCTCAGGGTCAAGATGAATATCTCTCATCAATTCCGCAGTAATATCATTAACTGCATACTGCGACTCATCAGCGACCCATGCCAGCGCATCCCCTGGATAAAATTTCAGGTCAGTATCGCCATTTAGATCCATGTTCTTCAGGTTTGCAACTTTATTAACATCAAAGAGCAACTTATAATCAATATACGCAGGCTCAAGATTAGGGTCGTTGTGCGCGAAATGGTAGGTCACGACTTTTGGATCATACGTTCCAGAAAGATCATTTTTCGATACATGATCCTGCATGGAGAAATCAAAATAGATATTGATATTTGAATTTTCAAGAGCTTTCAAGGTAATCGCGACTTTATCCACTCTGGAATCAACAGTTGTCATATAATTATAACGCGGAACAGTCATAGTACAATCCTTGCCGCATGATTCCGTGACATAATAAGTATGCCTCCAGACATGGTTTCGCGTCCATGCAAGTTCCCATGTCTCCCCATAGAGATTTCCAGGAACATACGAGTCCTTTGCAATAATCCCGGTCTTTGCCATGCGGTCAGGCTCACCCCATGCATCGACATTGTAACTTTCTTCATAACCGCTATGAGCTCCATCAGTCTGTGAAATTTGCCTGGCAACACCTGTTGCCAATTTTGTGCTATATACTTGCGGTATGATCGTCCTTATTTCCTTTTCCACGATCGAGCCACCAGGTTTTGAATCATTATTGAGATACCTGGTGATCAGGGTGATATTGAAATCATATTTTCCCTTCTCAGATTCATTCTTTGCATTATCAGGATCATCTGTGGAATTATAGGCATCACCTTTTGGGTCAACCTTATACGTATTATTATCAAGCGTAATATTCTGGTAGGTTTTTTTCGTCCCCAAAAGCGTGGCAGCTCCCTGGCTGGCATATTCCACAAGGCTGATGGGATCCACAGAATTGAACACATATCCCTGGTCAAGAAGCAGCGCGCCATTCAGGATCAAAGCCATATGAGAATTGTTCACGATGTTTAGCGGTGTGCCTTTTCCATATTGCATATAACCCCTGCCCCACGTATATGCCATCGCAAAAGCAGTGGTCTCGGTCATGACCGCATTTGTCCCATTGACACGTTCGCTGAATTCATCCACAAGATCGCGAAGCAGTGGGTAGCGGGATGTAATGAGCGTTTCCACAGTGATGTTCTCGGATAAGAGTTCAGTTTTCATGTCAAGATCAATGAGATGGATACGAACCGGCATCGCTATTTTCCAGTAGGTCTCATATCCGTCGCTGCCGGGTTCCATAAGCGGCGGGGTTATTGTCCGGTTAAGTTTCATTCTTACGGGTTTAAATGTAATTGTGTCCCACGATCCGGGCGGTTCGACGTTGACTGAATATCCGCCGTACACGAATGCATCGTTGTTGTAGTTCGTTGCCATGTATATGTCAAATGTTTTTAATGTCATGGCTCTTGCCCAGTTGGCATTGAACCTTCGGGGGTCGCCATCTGTGCCATTATAATAGTCGCTTGTGTTATCAGATTTGATGACCGGGGTTTCCCCGAGTTTTTTAAGGGCATCCAAGGCGGCATAGTTAAGTGCCCGTGCAAGGTCAGCCTGGGCGTAGGATAAGGCCTTGTCGGGTGTTGAGATTTCAGAGGATGACATGGTCTTTGCCATTTTTATGTCCATCCGGGTCAGGTTGAGGGAGACGATCGTGGACAGGATGACAAGAAAGATGCCGATCACTACAAAAGGAACGCGGGCTGAGTCGTTGTGGAGGAAAGATGGGTTATTTGAGTTTTTCATTGTCATCATTTTCTCTTCTCCCATATCGATAATGTTGCCCTTGCCCTGTTCATATTGACGCGGGCAAATACTTCAGTCAGGATCCTGGATTTTAATTCTTCTATCGTGATACCATTGTTCACGAATAGATCCACAAGCTCTGTAGTGAATGTTTTTATCTCTTCACCTGAAGATGTCTGTATTTCTTCTAAAGCAACGGTCTTAAGATAAGTCTTAAGTTTATCAGACATCGTTCCATTTGAATAGATGTTCTGTGCATCTATGGCATTATTGATCCCGCCATTTATTTCCTGGCCGATGGAACCGGCTCCCATTAAAAGGCTATCAACATCTCCAATCATCTTATTGATCCCATCATCAAGCATTGGCCCTATTTTTTCATCGACCACAAGGTCAACTGACCCATTTACAGTATCGTTTATTGCAACATTGATGGTATTTGTTATCTCAGTTTCAAGAGCAGTGCGGGCGGTTTCATTTTTCTTTATCTCATCAAGGGTAGCAGAAAGATTCCCAAGTTCTGTGTTGTTGAATTTTTCATCGATTATCTCTTCCACCTGGCCGCGGGTAAGCCCAATGTGATATGGCATGGAGATGTATGTGGACTCCACATAGGCATTACGAGGCACTGGTTCGCCGATATCTATATTTCCTCCGATGGGCACGTTCATAAATGGACGCCATATTACGGAAAAATTATAACTATACCGGTCACCGATCTGTGTATCTAGATAATTTTTCAGGATGTTTTGTGAACTGTTTGAATAGTTACTCATCATGAAATTCAAATGTGTTCTTGTACCATTGTAATAGATTACCCATTGTCCGGCTGTATTTTCAGCAGCGATATCAGAAAAAGTCTTATGTTTTAATTCTTTTCCAGCGATTATTTTTTTACCGGCGGTATAAACAGATGAATTTTTGATATCAAATGTCCCTGCAAAAGAATCCATCTGGTCACCAGCAACGGTATATTCAAAATTGTCAACCCTTCCGTTCAATAGCGTAAGAAGTGTATCTCCAGAATTCTCCTGGTTCTTTGATCCAATCGCAGAGTTGACCTGAGTGTTGCCGGTGATCGATGGAAGGAGGATCACAGCTGAAATTGAAATAAGGATTAGAAAAAGGATAATATCAAATGTAGTTGAAAATCCGCAGGTATCTGTCAATATTGATCGTAAGAATTTTCTGGTCATTTTTTACTCCATATCCTGACCGTGAGGGTGCCTGGTAGTTCCTCAACATCATTAAGCCTGATAGTCACCGGTATTGATGCAGACACTCCAGCTTTGGGGTCTGAGGAGCCAGGCTTTTTTATTATGATATTGTATGACCTTTCCATGGAATTAGATTCCACTTTGAACATGAGATTATAATATGAACCATATTTTTCCAGGATCTCATTCGGGTCTTTCTTCAGGTTTTCGAGTTTCTCCGTATCAATTATTCCTGGTCGGGTACCGATAAGTGAACTATCCTGTCCTAGTTTGTTGGCAAGATTTGAAGCGTCCTGATAATGTCCGGCTATAAAGGATTTTTCTTGGTAGGTCATATATGTCTGCGCCAGGACAGCCATGAAAATGATAAACCCTACTACTGCAAGAGCCATGGCCGGAAGCTCAGAATATGGCTCTATCATTCCCCTGTCGTCACTGAAAAATGAAGACATAATCCCTCCTCAGGATCTGCGTGTTATTCCTGTAATTAATTATTACCTTTTCAATATAAATCGCTTTTTTCAGATCGGGAATAAATGGGGTCAGAGCAAGTTCTTTTTCGATTGATCCAAATATGGTATCGATCTTTTCTTTATCTTCAGAAAATTCTAGTGGACTTGATCCATCCCCGTTTTTTCCATCGCCTATCGTGTCACTGACATATTTTCGAAATTCGGAGACATTTTTCCAGTTGCTGTTAGGGGGATATACATGCACCATTACTGGCTCTGCATGGGTTAATCCCCTTTCCCCGAACATAAATGAACTAATGTTTGAGTGGGTAATTACAAATTCCGTAGATATTTCCATCCCGATATTCTTGCTGTTTTTTCCAAATACATAATTGTATCGGTATTCAGGAATCGTAACGCTGTCAACTGCTTCTATTTTTGAGGTTATATCCGATGCTGCCGCATCCAGATCTGACCTGATCTCTCGCTCCTGGTATACTGGATATATCCGAAAGGCTGCAAGGAGCAGGATAGCAGCGAACAGAATCAAGCCCACACGGGTAATAAAGAAGTCTGCCCATGCGTTTTCGTTTCTTGTAAACGCAAAGAATTGCCCGGTTCTATTCGATCCTGACATAGGTGCCGTTATTGTTTTTAACAAGTTCCATTGTTAATTCGTGATCTCCCGGATAAAGCACCAATGGCTTATCCAATCCTGAGCTATTCGTGCGAAAGCGTGCGGTTGATGAACCTGTCTCGATCTTTCCATCACTGAGTACATAATAGAATACATTATCTGTATACTGATTTGTGGCTGCAGGAGGAGTTCCATCAGAAGATGGCATTCCCCCGAAAACCACAAACGCAGTACTATCAGGTATTTTTATATGGATGTTCTCAAAGGATCCCGAAAGATCACCGGGTTTATTGATGTCACGTGCTCCTCCCTGAATATACATCGCAGACGCTCGCTTATTTATTAGGTCAAGTTCTCCCTGAAGATTCTTCTCATTTTTATCATTTATAAAAAGGATCGCAGCTTTTGAAGTAAGACCTATAATAATCGATAAAAGAACAACAGTTACCACAAGTCGCATAGGTAAGCCATCTGCAGCATTGTCTTCATTTAGAAATCTTATTCTGTTCATAACTCGATTCGTTTTTCAAAAGGAATTGCCAGAATAACATCGAAGAATATGAATTTTTCGATTTAAAAAAAAGATTAACTGAATGAAAAAAAAATAATAAAATTTAATTAATAAATTAAACCTTCTCCAGAGCTTCGACGCCTACTTTCTTTACATTTGGCTTGTTGATCTTTGCAGGCATCCATTTTGGCTTGTTCTTAGGAGCTGCAACTTTTTCTGTCCAGCCTTTGTAAATATGGACTTTCTTGGTGCCTCTCTCTCTTAATCTTAATTCGACTGGTTTTGACTTTGTTCCTTTGCTGCGATTGGCTGCTTTTAAGGCTGCCTGGCGTGGCTGGTGGCCTGTAAATACTCCAGCTTCTTTTCCATTCTTTTCCCTTAATACAAAATTTCTTATTTCTGCCATAATTAATTCATACCCCGACAACGATTCGTTGTCTTAGGGTAGAATCATTCATCCTAGTATATAAATGTTGTTGTGAAAAATATGGCAAAGCCTATTGTTTTATTATAATCATACGACTGCTACTGGTATTTCATTTTTCGGAAAAACAGTACCATTTGGCTTAAAAAGATGAAAGTTGAACAAAAAACCAATTGTCTTAGATATGATAATAATGCCATAGATAAAAAAGAACATGATGCTCAGATAGATTATATGAGATAATTCCTTACATCTGATAATTTCATACTTTTTTTTCTGCAGCACTTTAATATTACCTTGAAACAAAAAAGGCGATGTGTATTTCAATAATAGAATCAGGAAAAATTTGTTTGACCTTCAACCTTGCATCCACGGGGCGAGATTATATGAAAGCGCCCGGATTGCAGGAAAAAGGACGGATGAATTGCTTGATTTTAGTGTCAACCTTAATCCACTTATTTATCCAAAAATAATATCGATAGTTTCAGGGGCATGTAATTCAATAAGCAATTATCCTGACAATAGATATCCTGGACTGAAAAAAGTTGCTGCGGACAATCTTCATGTATCATCTGAAAACATTGTGCCTGGAAATGGCTCATCAGAATTGATCCGTCTTTTGGCTGAAACAATTATCGAATCCGGGGATAAGGTCTTAATCCCATCTCCGACTTTTTCAGAGTACGAATTCCAGTGCAAGCTCTTTGGGGCCGATATTGAGCATGTTGATTTTTCCAGTATCATGAGCATCCGGCCTGATAATTTCAAAGCGGTCTTTTTGTGCAATCCGAATAACCCGACCGGTAAGCTAATGCTGCGAAAAGATGTAATTTCCCTGTGTGAGAAATGCTCTTCAAAGGGTGTTTTCCTGATCGTGGATGAGGCATTCATAGACCTTTGTGATCCGAATGAAAGCGTAGCAGATATCGCAGCATCCAGCGATTTTGTCATCGTCCTGCGCTCAGTTACAAAAACATTCGCTGTTCCTGGATTAAGGATTGGTTTTCTTGTTGCATCACCAGACTTTGCCGGACTTTTGAATAATATCCGTCTTCACTGGAATATGAACTCAATCGCTGCAAAAGTGTGTGAAGATCTTCTCGGGGATAGCCAGGACTACCTCCAAAAGTCACTTTCCTTTTTAAAGAAAGAACGTGGATGGCTTTTCGAAAAACTTGCGGCTTTCAGGGGTTTTAAACCATACCCCAGCGACACTAATTTTATTCTTATTGACCTTGTTGATTTTGGATTGAGTTCCCTGGAATTGACTCAGCGCATGTTAAGACAGGGTATTATCATTCGCGATTGTGCCTCATTTGACCTTAAAAATCACATCCGTATAGCTGTGCGAAAAAGAAGCGAAAACCAAGAGTTGATCAAGGCTTTAGCCAGCGTTATAAAAGAGTGGGGACAGGAACTTGCGGAAAAAGAGCTCGACAGGGCGTTGGATAGGGGTGTTGCCGCACGAAGCAGGATCGATTGTGAATATTACTCCTGCCATTTTGCAGGACAGGATTGCACGTTCTGTTTTTGTCCATTTTACCCGTGCGAAAATACAGAAACAGGAGGGGAACTTCTCCACAGGTCTACAGGCGGAACTGTATGGAGTTGCGCAGGATGTCACCTCATCCACAAAGGTGACATTGCTGAAAAGGTGTTAAAAGAGTTGATGGGTGGAAAGAAAATAAAAGAAATCTGGAAACTGGTGATGGAGCCTGAATTATGATAGAGTGGGGCAAGGTTTTGCTCCTTGCTGTATTTTTTGATATACTTTTCGGAGAACCGCCTGCATTTCTTCATCCGGTTGTGTGGATGGGGAAGCTCATCAACATATTTGTAGGGGCAGCCCCACGGGTCCATCGCAAGCTTTATGGTTTGATCATGGTGTTTTTTTGCGTTGGGATAACTGTCCTGACAATCAAAGCTCTAGAATTCTTTGTTACAGGGATCATGGTTATCGTAATTTCGGCATATTTCTTGAAATCCAGCTTTTCTATTCGCATGCTCCTTTTCTCTGCTATAGGGATACAAAGGGACCTTGGAAAAGGAAATATCGAAAAAGTACGAACGGACTTGAAGACCTTTGTAGGGCGGGATACATCAAACCTTAATGCACATCAATCTGCATCAGCAGTTATTGAGTCACTTGCAGAAAGCTTTGTTGATGGTATTTTATCGCCATTATTCTATTTCCTGTTATTCGGACTTCCAGGTGCGCTTGCCTGCAGGATGATAAATACGCTTGATTCAATGGTGGGTTATAAGAAGGAACCGTTCGTGAAACTTGGCTATGCAGCTGCGCGTATTGATGATCTAGTAAATTTTGTTCCTTCACGTTTGTCTTTGATAGTTATCTTTGTTTCCTCCATTTTATTTGGAAAACCCCTGGATGCTATAAAGATATGCAAACAAGACTATAATAAAACCGCGTCTCCAAATTCAGGATGGCCGATGGCTGCGGTTTCGGGTGCTCTTAATGTAAGACTTGAAAAAATAGGATATCATGTGATCGGCAATAATTATAATGATCCGGGATATTTTGATATACAAAAGGCGATCAATCTTGTAGGTTTTTCATCTTTCCTGGTAATATGTGTGATATATTGGATTGGTAAGATACCTTTGATGGGATAAAATTTAAAACCATTTACTTTAAGAATATAAAGATAATATGAGGGGTTCATGAATCAGCAGGATACGTACAAAATACTCGCCGCATTTCTGGTAATTACAATGTTAGGTTCAGTATTTGCTTATATATTTATAGGGAACACTGATAATAACGATAGTCAATCAGTAACGCAGACAACGAACACTGATAAATACAATCCGGATTTTTGGACTGTCAACGAGCCTTTTAATACTATTTCCGATTCACTGAGCATGACTCCTCCGGGGGCAGAAGTGGCCTATTATATGGACCTGGAAAATATGCCAATTCAAATGATCCAGTTAGTGAGGCAGGAGATCCAGATAATTCAGGAAGTGGATACCCTGTACAATTCAAATACCACGAAAATGTATTATGCAGGTATTAAAGATGGAAATAATAATTCTTTCCTTTTATTGAGCACAATGTCGATCCCGAAGAATGACTTTGAATATGTCGTGATACCTAATACGAACAATATTTTGCAAAGGCAGGATAATGGAATGATAAATATAATGGGGTATCCGATTATTTACGCATCAGATCAAACTGCCAGCGAAGTACTTAATATATTATATGGCCAGAATGAAACGAACACATCTTATGATTCGTATAAAGATCTTCTCACAAAAGTGGAACCCGCACCTTACCAGATATTAAATTCAAACGTGACCTTTGCAAAACAATTTTATATAGGTCTCAATTTGGTAAACGGAAGTTATGAAAGAACAACGGCATATCTTGATGTGAACTCAACCATTTTGAGAAAACTCAACCAGTCAAAAGCCAATAGCACAGAAAAAGGTTTTGAACAATATAGTATCAATCAGACTGGAAATTATACCATAGTTAAAATAGTCTCCCCTGAACTGTTCCAAATATTAAATGAGGAAACAAATTAGGCGCAAAATATATAGCATATAGTGCTGTAGAAAGCGCCGATACTCTTAATCAATGAATGATGAAGGATTAAATCCTGAAGGAAGTAATTAATATGGCACAACCAACCTATATCAAATTTGAAGTCCCTGCTGAACTATCCAACAAAGCTTTAGAAGCACTTGAGATGGCACGGGATTCTGGAAAGATCAAGAAAGGAACTAATGAAGCCACAAAAGCGATCGAACGAGGGATCGCAAAACTTGTAATAATAGGCGAAGATGTGAATCCGCCTGAAATAGTAATGCATCTTCCTGCTCTTTGCGACGAAAAGAATATACCATATATATATGTAAAAAAACAGGTAGAACTTGGAGCAGCCAGCGGATTGAGCGTTGGAAGCGGTGCAGCTGCAATAGTTGAGCCAGGAAGAGGCAAAGAACTTGTGGATGAAGTAGCACAGAAAGTCCTCGCATTGAAGAAGTGAGATCATGGCTGACGAAGACGCAGGATATCCTGCCGAAATAGTTGAGATCGTAGGCAAGACCGGTATGCATGGAGAAGCTATGCAGATACAGTGCCGTGTACTTGATGGCAGGGATAAAGGCAGGGTCATAACCCGAAATGTCGTTGGACCGGTAAAACTCGGGGACATCCTGATCCTTCTTGAAACATCACGAGAAGCAAAGAAATTAATGTCAAGGTGAGAAGATGGAAAAAAAGAAATGCTCGTTCTGCGGGGACGCAATTGAACCCGGTACAGGCAAGCTTTATGCCAGGAAAGACGGAACTGTATTTTATTTCTGTTCATCCAAATGCCAGGGTAATCAGAACCTTGGAAGGATCCCGAGAAAAGTCGCATGGACAGAGGCAGGAAGAAAAGCCAGAGGAAAAGCAACCCCGTAAGGTGAGACATTGGAGCGCACTTACGTAATGGTAAAACCCGATGGCGTACAGCGGGGTCTTATTGGCGAGGTATTTAGCAGGATCGAGAAGCGAGGACTTAAAATAGTGGCCATGCGCATGAATGTGATCTCTCCAGACACTGCTAAGAAACACTATGCTGAGCATGTCCAGAAACCCTTTTTCAACTCCCTTATCAGTTTCATTACCTCAGGACCATCGGTTTCATTCGTTGTTGAAGGCAAGAATGCCGTATCAGTGATGCGCTCTGTCAACGGTTCGACCAATCCAGTTAATGCTGCCACAGGGAGCATTCGCGGGGACCTTGCACTTGACACGGGTCGAAACATCGTGCATGCCAGTGATTCGGTTGAATCAGCACAGCGGGAAATAGCCATACATTTTAAGGAATCTGAAATAGTACCATATTCAAGGATAGACGAATCCTGGATATACGAATAGTAAGGTTTTCTTTTTTAAGACGCTCCTTATTATATACTTTTAACATAATCTATAGAATATGGGAGAAAATCTGCGCACCCCCATCGTTTGTGTGATGGGGCATGTGGACCATGGAAAAACATCACTTCTTGATAAGATAAGAGGTACCACAATAGCAGAAGGTGAAGCAGGCCGCATAACCCAGCATATAGGAGCTACAGAGGTGCCGCTGGATGTGGTAAAACACGTATGCGGGCCGATATTTAAGGGTGACACAAAGGTTCCGGGTCTTCTTTTCATTGATACTCCCGGACACAGGGCTTTTACAACCCTCAGGGCAAGGGGCGGAGCGCTTGCAGATCTTGCCATACTTGTTGTTGATGTTAATGAAGGATTCCAACCCCAAACGATTGAGGCCGTGGAGATCCTCAAGAGATTCAAAACACCTTTTATTGTAGCAGGAAATAAGATAGATCGAGTCCCTGGATGGAGTCCGCAGACGGGAAAACCGTTCATTTTGTCCTTCCCGGAGCAGACTGGTTTTGCGCAGACCGGTCTTGATGAAAAGATCTATGTGCTCATTGGCAAACTTTATGAGATGGGTTTTAGTTCTGACCGGTATGACAGGGTGCGGGATTTCCAGCGAAATATCGGTGTCGTTCCAGTAAGCGCAAAGACAGGCGAAGGGATACCTGATCTTCTCATGATATTAATGGGGCTGGCAAAGAAGTTCCTTGAAAAAGACCTTGAATACAGGGCGACCGGGCCTGGCACAGGTACAGTCCTTGAAGTTAAGGAAGAGGTGGGTCTTGGAACAACGCTTGATGTAATATTATATGATGGAGAATTAAAAGTTGGTGACACTATCGTTGTAGGCAGCAGAGGTGCCCCGATCGTAACAAAAATACGAGCACTTTTAAAACCAAGACCACTTTCTGAGATCCGCTCAGAAGAAAAATTCAAGCAGGTAAAGAAAGTCGTGGCAGCTTCCGGTATCAAGATCGCTGCACCTTCCCTTGAAGGGGCGCTTGCCGGATCCCAGATCCGGGTGGCTACAGATAATATTCAGGAAATATCTGATGTAATACGATCAGAGATCGATGCAGTAAGGATTGAAACAGAATCAAACGGGATATTGATAAAATCCGATACGATAGGTTCCCTTGAAGCTCTTGTGAATGAGTTGAAGAAGGAAAATATCGCCATACACAGAGCTGATATCGGGGATATTTCAAAACGGGACGTTGCAGAAGTAAAGACCATCAAAGACCCCCTTTTTTCAGTTATCCTTGGATTTGAGGTGGATGTTCTTCCTGATGCAAAAGAAGAACTAATGGGTTCTGATGTAAAATTATTCAATAACAATGTTATCTATCGGTTAATAGAAGATTATAAGACCTGGGTTACTGAACAAAAACAGCTTAATGAGAAAAAACGCTATGAAACGATCATCAAACCAGGAAGATTTATTATCATGCCTGATTGCACCTTCAGGCAGAGCAAGCCTGCAGTCGTAGGTGTGCGCATCCTGGGCGGATTGATAAAGACCAATCTTGAAGTAATGAAAGACGATGGTTCTATTGTAGGTCTAATAAAAGGTATCCAGGAGAACAACGAGAACATAAGTGAAGTTGGGGTCGGCAAAGAAGTTGCTATGGCGATAGACGGGCCCACTGTTGGACGTCAGATTAAGGAAGGCGATACTCTTTATATCGATATACCGGAAAAACATGCCAAGATCGCAGAACAGGAACTTTTTGCATCTATGAAGGTAGAAGATAAGGAAACTTTGATGGCATTTATGGTTATTAAGCGCAAAGGTAACCCATTCTGGGGAAAATAGTTGTCATCATTGAATAATACGACAAGAATTAAATAATGGAATAGCATATTATCTGGTAAAAGAGGGTACAAAATGTCGATACTGGATGTAACGGAAGACCAGATCTTCCAGACCTTGGGAAAAGGAAGAGATCCCAATTTCAAGCCAATAGAAAAAGTAAGGCCTGTCGTTATCAGGCCAAAGAAAACTTATCCAATAAATACCAGATCCAAAACAATTCCTTCAGTGAAACCTGTGCAGCCAATAGAAGCTCCGGCTCAAGAGATGGTAATAGCTTTACAAAATAAAGAAAATGATGAAACTATAAAGAGGCTTACTGAAGATATAATTGAATTAAATTCGCGCGTTTCGGGTCTTCAGAACAAGGTTAAATGGTATATGGTGCCTCAGACAGTCGCCGTCCTGATCTTGCTTCTTGTTATAGTAGTACAGGCAAATCCCTGATCTAACCGATATTTTATTGTATTAAGAAATCTTCTCTGGGGACATGAAATATATAGTCCTCATAGGAGATGGGATGGCGGATTATCCTATCCCTGAAATTGGGGGTTTAACTCCTCTTCAGGCTGCTGATACACCAAATATGGATTTTATCGCAAAGCACGGAAAGTGCGGCATGGCAAGAACCGTGCCAGACGACAAGCCACCCGGTAGCGATGTGGCAAACCTTTCTATAATGGGATATGACCCCCAGAAATATTACACCGGTCGTGGCCCTCTTGAAGCCGCAAGCATAGGAATTAAACTGGATCCAGATGATATAGCGTTCAGGTGTAACCTTATAACAGAAAAAGATGGGTTGCTGGCAGATTACAGCTCAGGCCACATTTCAAGTGAAGAAGCACGTATCCTTATAAAAGCGGTAGATAATGAACTTGGAAAAAACTGCCGGTTCCATCCAGGAATAAGTTACAGGCATTTGCTTGTGATGAAAAATGGAAAAAATACGCAATGCACCCCGCCTCATGATGTGATAGGCCAACCGATCGAGGATGTTTTACCTCGAGGTGAAGATTCAGAATCCCTTATTTCACTCATACGGGCATCAAAACCCATTCTTGAAAACCATGAGGTCAATTTGAAAAGAAAAAAAGCCGGAAAGAATCCTGGAAATCTTATCTGGCCATGGGGACAGGGAAAAGTTCCCAACATGCCTCTCTTTAAGGACATGTATGGGGTATCAGGTTCGATCATTTCGGCTGTTGACCTGTTAAAAGGTATTGGAAAATATGCGGGTCTAAATGTGATTGATGTTCCAGGCGCTACAGGATATCTTGATACAAATTTTTCAGGTAAAGCCCAATATGCTCTTGGATCGCTAAAAGAACATGACTTCGTGCTTGTTCATGTGGAAGCGCCGGATGAAGCCGGGCATATGGGGAATATCGAAGCAAAAATAAAAGCAATATCAGATTTTGACGAGAAAGTCGTGGGTGGAATGCTCAATGAACTCGGAGGTTTCGGTGATTATAAGATCATGGTATTGCCTGACCATCCGACGCCCATTTCCATCAGGACCCACACCAGGGAACCTGTTCCATTTGCAGTTTATTCCTCTACGGAGAGCGCGGATTATGTCGATAGGTTTGATGAATTCGCGCCAAAAGATGGTATTTACGGGCTGCTTGAAGGGCATAAATTGATTAATTTGCTGATAAAGTAATGGAATAGAGAAAATAATGGATCAGGAATTTTTCTGGTATCTGTTAGGGACTCTTGCTGCTGTGCTAACCACTTTTGGTTTTGTGCCCCAGATAATCAAAATGCGCAAAACAAGATCCTCTAAAGACGTAAGCCTTATGACCTTATTTCAGTTCAGCGCTGGCGTCCTTCTGTGGACGCTCTATGGTTTCCATATCGGTGATATTATTGTTGTTGTGGCAAATATCATCAGTTTCCTGACGCTGGTTGTGGCGATAGGTTTTTATTATCATTATCGTTAGAAATAAAAAGAACTAAGTATTTACCGATCATCGTAAAGCCAAATGCTCTCATTAAAATTAACAGGCATACACCTCAAGAATCCTCTTATGTTAGCTGCGGGGATCATGGGAACAACCGGAGGATCCATGAAAAGAATTGCGCAGTCAGGAGCAGGTGGACTTGTCACAAAATCCATAGGTGTTGAGCCAAAATCAGGGCATGGCAACCCAAGCATGGTGGAAGTGGATTGTGGTTATCTTAATGCCATGGGTCTTCCAAATCCTTCCTATAAGAATTTCCAGCAAGAGATCGATACTGCAAAAGAAAGTGGTGTCCCGGTAATCGCAAGTATCTTTGGCGGATGTGCCCTTGATTTTTCACAAATCGCAGGCGCAATTCATGCGGATGCATTCGAATTGAATGTCAGCTGCCCGCACGCTCATGGATATGGCGCCGAGATCGGTACTGCCCCTGCTCTTGTGGAGGATATTACGCATGTGGTGAAAAATGTGGCGGATGTGCCCGTGTGGGTAAAACTTACACCCAATGTCACAAATATTAAAAGCATTGGACTTGCCGCACAGAAAGGTGGCGCAGATGCGGTAGTGGCGATAAATACAGTGCGAGCAATGGCGATAGATATTGACAGTGGCTATCCTATCCTGGGAAATAGATTTGGCGGCCTATCCGGGCGAGCGATAAAACCGGTAGCAATAAAATGTGTTTATGACCTTTATGAGGCTCTGGACATACCTGTAATAGGTGTTGGAGGCATTTCAGATTGGAAAGATGCAATAGAGTTCATTATGGCCGGAGCACAGGCTGTAGAGATCGGTTCTGCTATCGGGAACAACATCAATGTATTTAATGAGATATCATCAGGTATGGAAAAGTTCCTGTCAGAAAAAGAATGGGACCTGGAAGACATATATGGGATGGCGCATCGATTATGAAACCTGTTAATGCTGAAATTACTGAGGTCGTAAGTGAAACACCAACAATAAGGACTTTTTTCTTTGACAGATCTTTTGGATCTGAGCCGGGACAGTTCGTGATGGCCTGGATACGGGGGGTGGACGAGATCCCAATGGCTCTCTCTTATAATAATGCTATAACAGTTCAAAAAGTAGGATCGGCAACATCTGCGTTGTTTGAACTTGACAAAGGCGATTCTATCGGCATACGCGGGCCCCTGGGCAAAGGATTTGATCGAAAACCAGGACATATTTTGCTTATCGCTGGCGGTGTAGGGGCTGCTCCGCTTGCTCCTCTTGCTGAAAATGCAGCGTCTGATGGAATTAAGGTCACAACATTACTCGGGGCAAGAACAAAAGAAGAACTGGTTTTCAAGAAACGATTTGAAAGAGCAGGAGATGTAATTATCGCGACTGATGACGGTTCTGAGGGAATTAAAGGTTATGTGACTCAGTTGATCGATAATACTGAATATTTCAGTCAGATATATTGCTGCGGCCCAGAGATAATGATGAAAAAAGTTTTAGACAAAATCCTCCCTTCAAAAGCGCAGTTTAGCCTTCACCGTTATATAAAATGCGGTCTAGGTATTTGCGGTGCCTGCTGCATGGATGGATTGCGAGTATGCATGGACGGCCCTGTTTTTTCAGGTGAGGCATTGAAAAAGAGTGAATTCGGGATTTACAGAAGGAATGAGTGCGGAGAACGGGTTAAAGTGTGATGTTGTCCCAGTTCGTTTTGGTTCGTTGCTAAGAATTCCCCTTTTCCAGCTTCCTTATCGCAAAATCCGCAGCCTTATTCAGAACATCATAGTTCTCTGCAACCCTTGGGCAGTAGGCCATTTCAGTCCTGCTCAGGGAATAAACATCCAGACCACATTTAATTGCCATTGAAATAACATTTATTCGCGCCCCTGCACCATCTCCAATAGCCTGACCGCCAAGTACTTTTCCGGTCTTTGAATCTGCTATGATCTTTACATTAATATCCTTGGAACCAGGATAATATTCTGGCCTGGTTTTCCCATGTGCTTTACCAGTTAATATTTTATAACCTGAAGCTTCAGCGAAGAACTCATTAAAACCAGTGGCTGCAACCTCAAGATCACCGATAACGGTAACAAAAGTGCCCAGTGCCCCTTCATAGGTATCATAACCACCAGCAGCATTCGCACCAGCCACCATCCCCTGTCTGTAGGCCGATGAGGACAATTGCATCATTGTCGGCCTGTGGTTTATCAGGCTTACGGTCTCCACACAATCCCCGATAGCATAAATGTTCTTAATATTTGTCTCCATCCCTGCATTTGTTTTTATGCCCCATTTTCCAATTTCAATACCTGCATTTTTTGCCATGTCAAAGTTTGACCTTACACCTGAAGCAAGGATAACGATATCAGCCTCGAATATTTCATCGGCTACTGAAACTGAAGTTACCGGAGTGCCGTTTATGCTTTTCACACTTTTATTAAATACTGACTTAATTCCCTTCTCACCGAGCCATTTTTCTACATATTTCGCCATATCTTTATCCAGGGCGCGTGACATAGCCCAGGAAAGCATCTCGACCACAATAACATCAAGCCCTTTTGTCTTCAGGGCAGAACATATCTCCAGACCTATAGGTCCTGCTCCCACGACCACAGCTTTTTTAGCAGTGGAAACATGATCGATGATCTTACGGGCGCTTTCAATGTCATGAAGGGCATATACACCTTTATTCAGATTCTCTCTTGCCCCTTTAATCGGAGGAACAAATGGTTCAGCTCCCTGTGCTATGATCAACGAATCATAAGGTGTCGTGAGGATTTCACTGCTTTTGAGATCCTTCGATGTTACAGTTCTTTTTGCAGGATCTATCGCCTGCACTTCTTGCATCAGGAGCTTTGTCATTCGTTCATCAAGAGGCAATTCGAACTTCAGGTCATCCAGATTCACTGTCCCTTCTATGGCATAAGGCATGCCGCATGGGGAAAACATATCATAAGGCCTTTTCTCGATAATTGTTATAAATGCATCAGGGTCTGTCCTTCGTATGGCAAGTGTAGCAGCAAAACCACCACTTCCAAGACCAATTATTGTGATATTTACCATTTACAATATGATAAATTAGTTTCAATATAGTTATATCTTTTCAGATATTTTCAAATCTATCTTTTCAAATCTTGTTAGGTTTTATATAGACGAATATCTAAATAGAAGTATCATAAGCACGATAACTATGAGCGATTATACAACGGGTATTAAAGAATTAGACGCTGTGATCGGAGGCATTAGAAAAGGCTCGAATATAATGCTTATCGGTCCACCAATGAGTGGAAAGGAGATAATCCTGAACCATATCTTGTATCATGGTGCTATTTTAAATGAAAATGCGATCATAACAGTTACAACACGAGAACCAGCAAAACATATCATAGACTGGTTCCATGATAATAATCTGGAACTTCCTATGGAAAGGATCGGGATAGTTGATTGTGTTTCAAAAACATTAGGTGGAAATGCTTCTGAGACTCCCAATATTAAGATAGCCAGCAGTCCAGTTGATCTGACTGGAATTGGAGTTAAAATAAGCCAGTTTTTGGAAGAATTCTACATGAAGAAGAATAACCAGAATATTCAGCTTCATATAAATTCACTTTCAACAATATTAATGTATTCTAACATCCAGACAGTTTTCAGGTTTCTTCATGTTTTTACTGGGCGGATAAAAGCCGCAGGAGCTCTTGGAATTTATGTGATAGAGAGCGGTATGCATGATGAGCAGGCAATTGCAACATTAAAACAACTGTTTGACGGGATGATCGAGATAAAATCAGAGAATGATAAGAATTATATTAGAATAATTGGAATATCCTCAAAACCGACCCCCTGGTTTGAATATGAGATCATAGGTAATAAATTACAGATCTTAAGGGGAAATTAGAATGGTCGAGACGGGCATTCCTAAACTTGATGATTATCTTAACGGGGGAATACCAAAAGGGAAAAGTCTTGTTTATTATAGCCAGCCTGGAGTAGAAGGAGAGATATTCGGACTACAAACAGTCTATGGTACGCTTAATAATGGTGGAACATGTGTTTTCGTGGTTTCCAGTACTATGCCCCAGATAATAAAGGATCAATTCAAGGATTTCGGCTGGGGAATAAATACGTTAAAAGATAGATTGTTTTTTGTGGATTCATATAATCCCTTGATCGGCGCTCCTTCCGATGAAAAATATGTGATATCAAAACCTGATAATATTGAATGTTTTAATAAAACAATAATTGATATTATCAAAGAATTGCCTCCCAGCACGATAGTATTTGGATCTCTTTCAACCATAATGGATCTATGTGGCGAGAAGGAAACCATAGAGGCTGTCAGGAACTGGAATAAATTAGCGATGCTGCATGACCATGTCCTTGTATATAATTTCACGGCATGGCCATATTCAGAACAAACCCTGGATTTGATAAAAGGTAACCTTTTCAATTCTGTTATCACTATCGGTGGGATAGCTGAAAGAGTTATTTTTGGCCAATATTTTGGAATACTCAAATCAGATTGGGCGGAAATATCTTCAAAATCTATGCTATTTCGGGTTTTACGACCCGGAGGAATAAGAATATTCATACCCAAGATACTGGTTACTGGACCATTTGATGCTGGAAAAAGTACATTTGTCCATGCCCTTTCCACTCGTGCGATCTCTGTGGACAGGCTTGGTACGACTATTGCCATGGACCATGGTCATATAGATTATAAAGGTTTTAGTGCTGATATTTTCGGGACTCCGGGACAGGAAAGGTTCGATCCGATCATAAAATTATTGAGCGGAGAGTCTATGGGTGTCTTTCTTGTTGTAGATTCAACAAATCCATCGGATTTTGTTCGGGCAAAACATATGCTTGATATCACAAAATCATATGGCCTTCCTTATGTCATCGTTGCGAATAAACAGGATCTTCCAGGGGCTTTAAAGCCAGAGGAGGTCAGAGAACAATTCCATTTACCAGACGATGTTCCTGTGGTTCCTGTAGTAGCTAAAGATAAAAAAGGTGTTTATGAGGCATTTGAGATCCTGATAGAAAGGATAACAGGGGGAATTTAATGACTGGTACGCTGGATATGATCGACAAACTCCTGGTGGATCTTAAAAATGTGGGGGGCGTTATGGCATGTGCAGCCGCAAGCAGGGATGGTTTGTTAATCAGATCTCTAATGCAGAAAGAACAGTATGTTGAATCCCTGGCGGCAATGTCAGCAACAATGCTCGGGGCGGCAGAAACTGCCACCATTCATGCTGAAATGGGTATTCCGACAAGGGTTATCGTTGAATCTGATATTGGAAAGTTGATCGTAGAAGGAGCAGGACCAAAAGCCCTTCTGATACTTCTTGCAAACAAGGACAGCGGGCTGGGTTTAATCCTTCTGGAACTTGATAGATCCTCACAAAAATTAAAAGAGATATTGAAATGAACAAACACGAAATAAAAGCAGAAGCAACTTCTATCGAACCAACGCTCCATGTGGGTAAATCAGGAGTAGATGTGGTAGTGGAAGAATTAAAGATCCAGCTTAAGAATCAGAAGTTAATAAAAGTTAAATTTCTCAGATCTGCGTATGCAGATACAGGAAAAAAAGAACTGGCTGAAAAACTTGCTCAACTATCAAATTCAGAACTCATTGAATTAAGGGGAAATACTGCAGTTTACAGCCGAAAAAGGTAAATACTATACGATAAATAAGAAAGTTCCCTGAATATTTTAGTTATTATCAGGGAATCGATATCATCTTCATTACTGATAAAGATTATTTTACGGAGGATTAACTTGACAACAATATATGATGTGCCCGCAGAGATGCTTATAAACAATGTGGCGCAGAAATTGAAAACAGATGAAAAGGCAAAACCACCAGAATGGGCAGGTTATGTTAAGACCGGAGCATATAAAGAACTTTCACCAGACAATGCAGACTGGTGGTATGTTAGATGTGCCTCTATATTAAGACGGGTCTATATAGACGGACCGGTTGGCGTTTCAAGGCTTCGCAGTTTCTATGGCGGCAGGCACAGGAACGGAAATAAACCAATACATTTCGCAAAAGGATCCGGCTCAATTGCAAGAGAAGCCCTACAGCAGCTTGAAAAGTCGGGTCTGGTCAAAAACCAGAAGACTGGCAGGGTAATTTCCCCGGCAGGCCAGGCGTTCATGGATAATTCAGCACATGAAGTGAAATCCGAGATCGTTAAGACCAATCCGGCAATGGCAAAATATTAGACATAAAGAACATAGATAAGGAAATCGATCGATATGGATGAGGATCTCGAAGAAATAAGAAGGCGTAAGCTGGAGCAAATGCAGCAGCAGCAATACAATTCACAGGGACAGGCTGCACAGCAGGAGCAGGCTCGAGCCGAATATGAAGCAAAAAAACAGGCTATACTACGTCAGATCCTCACACCCGAAGCAAGGGAAAGATTAAATACACTAAGAATGACAAAATCCGATCTTGTGGCAAACGTCGAAGCGCAACTTATATCGCTTGCCCAGAGCGGAAGACTTGCTTCAAAGATCGATGATGCAAAACTCAAGGCATTGCTTTTGCAGCTTCAGCCCAAAAAGCATGAGATGCAGATCAAGCGGATGTAAATAACTGTAACCCGAGGAGAGAGTCAAAGAACCTGAATGATTTCAGGATATTTTGAGAAGATCTCTTATCCGGTTCCATCGTCTTGATCTTCTCTGCAAGCTCTTCCATTATTTTTAATGCTTTTCCTGTATTCAGATTGTCATCCATCGCATCTTCAAATTGTTTTTTTGCCCTAATTACAATTTTGTCTGTATTATCTATGCCGTTCGTTGATTTTATGTGTTCTATCAATGCACAAATGCGCTCGATTTTTTCTGTGGCTTCTTCAAGCCCGGAAAGCGTGAAATTGAGCCTTCGCCTGTAGCTCATAGTCAGTAAAAGATACTTTATTGCCATAGGTTTGAATCCTTTATCTATAAGGTCACGGAGCGTATAGAAATTACCGGCTGATTTTGACATTTTTTTCCCTTCCACCATGAGGTGCTTGCAGTGAAGCCAGTATTTTGAGGGGTTCATTCCAAAGGCAGCGAAATTCTGGGCTATTACGTTCTCATGATGCGGAAAAATATTATCAACTCCCCCCACATGGATATCAAAACGTGCACCCAGGTGCTTTGAACCCATAGCAGAGCACTCTATATGCCAGCCGGGGCGACCTTTTCCAAGTTCTGTTTCCCAAAAAATACTCCCATCCTTTTTTTCATATGATTTCCAGAGGGCAAAATCAGATATGATCGATGTATCCTCTCCCCAGTCATCCCTTTTTATTTTTTTTTTCCCAGTCCTGATCTTTAAATGGGAAAGTTTTCCAAAACCCTTGAATTTTGAGATATCATAATAAACAGAGCCATCTTTACCCCGGTAAGCATAGCCATTTTTCATCATCAATTTTATTAGATTTATCATTTCAGGCACATGTTGTGTAGCTTTCGGGAAGACATCAGCTGGCTCAAGCTCAAGAACATCCATATCTTTAAAAAAGAACTTTGAATAATATTCGGTCAATTCAGGAAGTGATTTTCCTTCTTTTTGTGCTATTGCTATCGATTTATCCTCAATGTCCGTTAAATTCATCACTCTTTTAACAGCGTAGCCTTTATACCTTAAATAACGCACAAGCACATCTTCAAATACGAAAGTCCTGAAATTCCCGATGTGTGCATACTGATAAACAGAAGGACCGCAGGTATATATCCCTACAACGTCCCCCAAAGGCTGGAATATCTCTTTTTGTCTTGAAAGTGAATTGAAGAGTTTTAACATTATTAGGGATTGTTTATTTTGTTTGATAATAAAGTATATGGCCACCTTTTATCGAAAGCTTAATATGACATCGATTCTTAGGGGAATGAAAGCCGTTTCAGGCATAATTTAGGAGGATAATATGGCGACAGAAGGCCTTACAATATTAGGCAAAACAGTATTTGATACACTATTCATAGACTGGAGAATAATGGTTATTACAGCGATAATATCCATAATCCTGTTCATTGTAGGAATGTATGTACAACTGGACAAATGGGGACGAGCTATCCCGGAAGGTGCAACAAAACCTTACGGAGCATTCGGCGCCCTTAAAATGATAATAAGCAGCATCTTTTCAAAGGGTATAGGACATGCACTTGAAGTATTGATCCTGGATGTTGCATTCCAGAGAAGAACATTCAGGCGCAGGAAGCTTGAATGGTTCATGCATATCTTGATATTCTGGGGCTGGGTAGGGTTATTGATATTGACGATGGTTGCAGCAGCAGCAGAGTTCTATGGGCCGTTCTTCGTCGCACCATATGATTCCAGTTTCTTTATTGGTGCATGGAAAACGCTTGAACTTCCAAATGAGATTTTCGGATGGATGCTTGTATTGGGTATAGTTATCGCTATAGCAAGAAGACTATTCTCAACAGGCAAAGATGTACAGGCACGAAACGCCGATATCGACTGGATTTTGATAATCGGTTTGCTCGTTGTAGTGATCACGGGATTTTACGCACAGACTATCCGTGAGGCTGATAATATTCAGAGAGCCGAAATATCGGATTATATGAAAGATAATCCTGGATTCTTCAATAATATTACAGTAATGTTCCATGAAGTATTCACACTGTTGTTCTGCGTCGCATATTTACCCTTTAGCAAGTATTTCCATATGATAACAGCACCATTGACCATTCTTGTGAACCATGGAGGCGAATAACATGGCAAAAGAAAAACCCTCGATAAACACAGTCAATTTCACTGCGGCCCAGTTAATGGAATTTGATGCATGCACAAGGTGCGGAGAATGTGTCAAATACTGCCCGACATATGATGCAAGAGATAAGAACCAGGACATAGAGCCAAGGGATAAGATCCAGAAATGGAAGGATTTCATGAACAAGAGCTTTGGTCTTAAGGCCAGGCTCCTGGGCCCTGAAAAGATCCCCCAGGAAGAGATAAAGAAATTCACGGATGATCTTTACAACTGCACCACATGCGGTATGTGCGGAACCGTATGCCCTGCAGGGATAAATACGATCGAACTCTGGGAGTCAACAAGGGCTAACCTTGTTAAGTACGGGACAGGCCCATACGGCAAACAGAGTCTTTTCCCCAAGCTCATAGAAGAAGGCCACAACCCTTATATGAAGCAGCAGAAAGACCGACTTGCATGGATGACACCTGACATCAAGATCGCTGAAAAATCAGATATTGCATACTTCATAGGATGTACTGCAGGATACAACCAGCAGGTGCTTGGAGTAAGCACAGCAAGGATATTGAACAAACTCAATGTTCCTTTCATGGCGCTGGGTGAGGAAGAATGGTGCTGCGGGTCAGCTCTTATAAGGACCGGACAGCAGCATATTAATGATACTCCCAGGAAAGTTGCTATCCACAATGTTGAAGCGCTTAAGGCAAGAGGTGCAAAGAGGGTAATATTTGCATGCGCAGGATGTTTCAGGGCAGCCAAGATCGATTGGCCGCGAGCATATGGAAAAGCATTGCCATTTGAAGCTATTCACATGTCCCAGTTCCTTGCAGAGCAGCTTGATGCAGGGAAGATAAAGTGGGAAAAGAGTCTCAACAAGACCGTGACCTATCATGATCCGTGCCATCTTGGAAGACACGTTGGTGTGTTCGAAGAACCCAGGAAAGTGATAAAGAGCATGCCCGGGGTCAAACTTATTGAAATGAAACGCAACCGAAAAGAACAGCGATGTTGCGGCGCAGGCGGAGGCGTAAAAGCAGGTATTCCTGATCTTGCACTGGGTGTAGCCACAGGCAGGATGAAGGATGCACAGGATACAGGGGCGCAAGCTTTGATAAGCACATGTCCTTTCTGCAGGCGTAACCTGATCGATGGCAGAGATGAACTTAAAATGGATATGAGTGTTGACGATCTTGTGGTACTGACCGCTCATCTTATGGGATTGAGCACAGATGTCCTGGCACCAGCACCAGGTGCTCCAAAGGAATCTATAAGCGACCTGTTCAGGACACAGACGATCCCGCCCAAAGTGGCAGCTCCGGCAGCTGCTGCACCAGCGGCCCCTGCACCAAAGGCAGAAGCACCAAAAGCTCCTGCGACACCAGCAGCGCCAAAAGCCCCGGCCAAAGAGGCTGAAAAGGCTCCGGCAGCAGATAAGAAGTAGGCAATGCCTACTTTGTGTCTTTTTTTTTAATTATTACTTCTTTTTATTAAAGTTATTGATTTTGATCAAATCGTAAAATATATCCGATTATGCACAAAATAGGTTTTGAATAATGGAAGAGAATATTGAGGATGTCAAGAAAAAGGCAGAGTGGTTTGAGAGTCAATACAATAAACTGAAGCAGGAATTTAAAGATTATATTGAGACCAATAAGAAAAATGAAGAGAAAAAAAAGCTTGATATAAGATTTGACATTTCAAAAAGGATGCTGGTGGCGGTAGACTCGCTTGATCGTATGGTCGTTTCTGAAAATACAAATTCATGTGAAATGATGAAGGAGTATATGGGAAATCTTGCTAAGAATATTGACGCAGTTTGTAAACAGATAATCTCTGCTATGAGATTAACTGTTATAGAACCAATGCCTGGTGATAAATTCGTTGAGCAGAAACATACTGCAATTGGACTTGAATCTGGTTCAAAATATCCAGAGAATTCTGTTTTCAAAGTTGTAAGAAAAGGTTATCTGATGGAGAATAACGTGGTTCGTCCGGCTGAAGTATTAATCTCAAAGAATCCAATCTTGAGGCAGACTGTAAAACCCGGATTATGGGGCTATATATTGAGGATCCTAAAACCAGAACGGGCGCATTTGTTAGAAATGAAGAAGGACATGGATGAACTTGATCAAAAAAACAAAGAAAAGATCGAGACAAAAGAGCACTAAAAAGATGAGGTAGATGACAGTGGACAAAAATATACTTGGTATTGACTTTGGAACAACGAACTCAAAAATGGCATACATCCTGCTTGATGAGCCTGTAATGATCGAGAACAATGAAGGCAAAAAGATCACTCCTTCGATTGTTTATTTTAAGAATGAGGATGAAGTCTTGGTGGGTGAAATCGCAAAGCACAACCAGATCATAAACCCGGAAAATACCATATCGTCGATAAAAAGGGAAATGGGAACAGATTTTAAGAAAAAGATCGGCCGTCATAAATTCCCTCCTGAATATATCGGAGCTCATATTTTTAAGAAACTGGCGGATGATGCTGAAAAACAGATCGGGAAAAAATTCACGGAAGCTGTGGTTTCAGTTCCAGCCAATTATTCTGATGGGCAAAGGCAAGCCATCAAGGATGCTGCTGAGATCGCGGGTATAAATATCCTGAGATTGATCAATGAGCCTACAGCCGCGGCGCTTGCCTATGGTATAAGGGAAGACCGGGACACGCGGGTGCTTGTATATGACTTCGGAGGCGGGACTTTCGATGTCTCTATTCTTTCGGTTTCATCAGGTTTCTTTGATGTTGATTCAAGTGCAGGAGAACACAAATTGGGCGGTGATGACATTGATGTGCGAATAGAAGAGCATGTAAGCAAGAGATTATACGAACAAATGGGTATTGATGTTAAGAAAGACCTTGCGCTTCATGCTACTTTACGCGAAGCGTCTGAAGAAGCAAAGATCGCCCTGTCAACTTCAGAAAGCACAACCATCACCATTCCTTTTGTGGCTGCGAACAAACCACCATTTAGTATGGTTTTGACCAGGACAGAATTGAACCGGATGATTACTGACCTGATCGAGCGCACAATAAAACCAATCGAACAGGCTCTTGAGGATGCGTCTCTCGATAAGAATGAGATCGATGATATATTGCTCGTGGGCGGCACGACGCTTATTCCAGCAGTGCGCGAATTTGTAACGCAGTATTTCGGAAAAGAACCCTTAAAAGGTGACCCCTACGAAGCCGTGGCACTTGGAGCAGCGGTTGCATCCATGGAATATGGGAAGGAAAAATTAAACAAAATCAAGAATATCGAAATAAGTGATGTCATCTCAAGCTCACTTGGGGTTCTTGTAGCGGACGGGACAATAATAAAGATCCTTGATCGCAACACTAAAATACCAATAGCTAGAACCCGTAACTTCACTAACGCCGGCGATTTTGCGGATGAAGTGATCATTAATGTATTCCAGGGCGAAGGCGAAACTCCTGAAGAATGTGAACACCTGGGGGATTTCTGGGTAGATGTTGAACCTCTTCCCGCACATAGCGACAGGGTGGATGTGACATTTGAGGTTGGAAAAGAGTTCGGGATACTGCATGTGACTGCGATTGAAAAGATATCCGGCAGCAAGCGTTCAGTTAAAATGGAAGCAAGAAGCAGGCTTTCCAAGAAAGAAAAAAGCAAATTCATGAAGAAAATGCTGGATATGGAAAGTATTGAAGTTAATGTGGAAAACATGGAAACTCGAGACACTCTTACACTTTACCTGAATCCAACACAGACGATCTTGGACATAAAGAAAGAATTGAAGGAAATAGGAATAATGGGTGACAATGATCTCATCTTTTATGACGATATTGAACTTCAGGATAAGAATAAAATATCAAAAACAAAGATCACACATGGCAGCACACTGGAAATAAGACAAAAGAATGAGCAAGAAGAATAAGTATAAGCCAAAAAAAACAGAAGAACTAGAAAAATCTGAATTGGAACCGGAAATATCCATTCATGATGACCCTTACTGGAAGGTATCCAGCCTTCATCTGGATATGCAAAGGCTTGGGAGATCCATGATCAAGTTTGAACATTTTGTGGATGAGTTTCCAGAATGGGTAGAGCCGCTGCTGGGGGGTATTCCTACCTGGTATTGCGTGCTGGGGGTTCACAGGGGAGCTTTGAAAGAAGAGATCGAAGAAGCTTATTCGAAAAAATCACGATTTTCATATTTTACGTCATTTCTTATTGAAGAAGCTTATAATGTACTCACTGATGAATACTTACAAAAAAAATATGATGAACTGCTTTCTTTATTTGAGCAATATTCAAAATGCATGTCAGCATCAGATAAAAAAGAGTTGATTGATAACCATAATGAAAATCTCAAGTGTAACAAGGAATTCACCAGGATGAGTGAAATACAGCCAAAATATATGAAATTCCTTGAGATCCAGCTTTTAGGAGCACCAGGCCTGTATGAAATAATAGGCTCCGGAAAAGATGCAACGATAGAGGAAATTAGACGGAAATGCGAGAATGGGTCAGAATTATTTAGAAAAATAGATACTATCCTTGGTGATCCGAAAAAAAGGGATGATTATGATTTCATGATGTATTTTGTAGGGAAATATGGATCAAGACAGGATCATGAACAGAGGAACAGGAAACAAAAAAAATGGGAAAAAATTGATAGGAAGTCCTTTGAACAGATCATATTAATGTCTCTTGATCTAGAAGATACAATGAAAGAACAAAGGCGTATGAATGAAATAATTAATGCAAATCAGGACTGGATGAAATACCTGCCCCCGAATAAAGAAACTTTTTTTTCAATTATTGGTATTGACCGGAGTTCACTAACAGGTGATAAGAAAGAGATTGAAAAGTTATTGCGGGAAAAATACAGGCCACTTGAAAAAACACCGCTTGTCAATCTTGCCTATTCTGTGCTAAAAAATGAATCACAGAGGGCGGATTATATGTGGGTTTTCGATAAAGGTCATATATTCACAGCTATGAAATTTATTGTTTCTGAAGAAGAAGAAGAGGTGGAAAAGAAAGGTGTTTTTGGGAAACTGAAAAAAGGAAAGGGTAAGCAAAAGAAGAGCCCGAAGAAATCACCGCCACCGCAGATAACTTTTGAAGACCTTGAGCGAATTTTTGACAAATTAAGAAAGGAAATGAACTTATGAATCTCAATAATCTTCTTGTGACTCATAAAAGCGTTTTCAGACAAAAATTTATTGGGTTACTGGCAGGGAAGAACTCATGTACTGAAAATGAGGCAGAAGTGGAATTCAAGGATTTTATTGACCAGTTCGTAGATGAAAAATATATTCATATATCCAGGGTGGTAGAGAAGATAAATGAAATGGATCGTCCTGTCTTCTTAAATATCAGGCGCGACAGGATGCGTGAAGATAGATGCAAGATATGCGAAGGCAATGAACCAAATATCCATGCCATAGAAAAAAAATATGGCAGCAGTATAGAGTTATTTGAGGTAATTGAGGACAGACCGGAAGGCGCGCTTTACCAGATAATCTTCCAGGAAGACGCTGAAGAAAAAAAACTGCCTCTTACAGCCCTGATCGATAAAGGGGAGCTGATAAAATTCTGGGCAGGAAAAACCGTTGATCCAGTTGTTTATGAACGATATATTAAGAAATACCTTCCATAAGATTAATATAAGAACAGGATTAAACATGAATAATTACTGCGGAGGTGAAAATACATGTGCAGTGTCGGTGATACATTCGGAAGTATGGAGATCCCTGAATTTGAATCACAATTATTCAAATGTGAGGATTGTAAGAACGAGTTCAAGGGCATAGGTAAAAAAGTGATCTGTCCCTCTTGTATGTCAAAAAAAGTATTCCTTATTAGCAACGAATAATGATCCAATTAAAAAATGATGAAATGCTCCTTGTCAGGGGAAAAGAAGGTACCCTTGGTATTATAAAAATAGGAGAAAATAAACAATTTTTTCTTGAAACTGAGACCGAAGAAATAGTTCTGGCTCTTGAGCCTGATGATCTTCTTGTGGCATCGGGATTCGGAGTAGATAAGACCATAGTAAACGGTTTGAAATGTGTCCTTTATATGATCCGGGAAGTAGGCTCGCCTTTTATCGTCCTCCCGAAGAAACATCCGGCATCTAAACGCCTGAAGATCGTTGTTTCAGCAGGGGATAGGACACACCTTAGTTGCACTATTAAACCAGGAACACACCCCGAACAGGATGTGTTATGCGCAGCAGGCGAGTTTGAGGGCGTTGAGATAACAGGGGTTAAAGGTGGGGTTGAGTTTAAGGATCTCAAGATCAATAATTTTGAGAAGATCCCTTTTGAGATATGATTTAATTTTATTAAGGGCTTCAGATATTATCTAGATACTGTTCAGGATGCTTCCTGCAATAAAAGCCAGCATAGCCAGGAACATAGCTACTTTAAAATATTTTGAAGACGCAGCTGGGTCTTTTCTTAATATCCTTACCATGGCATAAAGAAAAACAAGATCTGCGACCCCCACGACAATGAGGTAATATTCATTGAAAAAGTCCAATAAATATGGTAGCGGGCTCAGAAGAACTGCCAGAACTCCAAATGCGCATGCAATATATGTCGCTTTTGTTTCCCCTATTTTTATGGGTATGGTAGAAGCGCCATCTAACCTGTCCCCCTCAATATCCTCTATGGTCTTTACGATCTCACGCGCAAATGTGGCAAGCATCGACAGGAAAAAGAGTATTAATGTCACCTGGATGCCTTTTCCCCCGTAAGCTGCTCCCCCGAATAGGAATGTGGAACCAGTAAGGTAACTTACGGTCAAGTTCCCGACAACAACTTTTCTTTTTAAAGATTTAGCATAGTACAGCAAGAGAATTGCGTTGAAACCTGCAATCAAGCGGGGAATACCATTAGAGCCTATGAAAAAGGAGACAATTAAACCCAGGAAGAACATTGAAATTGATAAATTATATGCAGATTCTTTTGATATCCTTCCAGAAGGAATTGGCCGGCCGGGGCGGTTGATGGCATCGATATTCGCATCAAAATAATCATTTAAAGCATTCCCGGCGCCGGTGATGATAAAAACGGTGATGAAAATAAACCCCATCCAGACCGGGTCACCCGGCGTGGCGCTGTATGCGATGGCAGCCCCAATTACGGCAGCAAGGCCTGCCATTGCACAGTTCTTGTAACGGATCAGTTCCAGAATGACTTTCATCATTCTCCGCGTCCCACTTCCAGCATCCTGTCAAGTGCTCTTTTTGCTTTTATCCGGATATCTTCCGGGATCGTTATTATATGTTCATTATTTTCAAGAGCCCTTATTATGCTTCCCAGGGTATTCATTTTCATGTTCGGGCAGACGACATAACTGGTTGCCGGGATGAATGTTTTTCCTGGATTCTCCTTTCGCAGCCTGTGTAAAAGCCCAAGTTCAGTCGCTATGATAAACTCCCTGGAATCTGATTGTTTTGCGTATTTTAGCATTCCAGCCGTGCTCAACACCTGGTCGGCGATCTCCACAACATCTGGCCTGCATTCGGGGTGGACAAGAATTTCGGCTTCAGGATGGTCTTCCAATTCAAGAAGGACATCGCCTGGAAGTATGAGATGATGTGTGGGACAATAGCCATTCCAGGGAATGATCTTCTTATTTGTTTGGGAAGCCACGAAAAGGGCGAGGTTCCTGTCTGGAACAAAAAGGATCTCATCTTCAGGGAGTGCATTTACTACTTTAACAGCATTTGCTGAAGTACAGCAGATATCGCTTAACGCTTTAACGGATGCAGGAGTATTCACGTAACATACGACAGCAGCTTTTGGGTATTTTTCTTTTTCAAGCTTTAACGAATCGGGTGTTATCATTGCGGCCATGGGGCACTGGGCATTTGTTTCAGGCAAAAGGACAGTCTTATCAGGATTGAGAATTGCTGCGCTTTCCGCCATAAAATCCACGCCGCAAAAAACGATCGTGCTGGCGCTGCTTGATACTGCTTTCTGGCTCAAACCGAACGAATCACCAACAAAATCCGCAACATCCTGTACATCACCGCGCTGGTAATTATGTGCAAGGATTATTGCATTTTTTTCTTTTTTTAGCTGTTGTATCCGCTTGACTTCATCCATATTTCAGGGACAGACATTATCCTATTGCTTAAATCGTTTTCTAAAAGGCTATTTTACTGAAGCAAAAAGAGAAAAAGGACAGGGATATTATTTCGATGTCACCTTTGCATACTGCGCTGGCATATGCAACACATGACAATTGTAGCAGCTTTCCATGCCTATGCCCATTCTCAGTCCCTCAGCTTCAGACAGATTCCCTGAATTGATCTTTTCGCCCATCATATCGATCATAGCCTGGACATCTGAGCTTACATAGTAGTTCCTTGGAGATACATGGCAGGAAGAACAGGTACTATTCAAATTATCGAACATGGTCTTAAACAGGCCAAAGCTTTCCTTTGCACCTTTTTGGTTATTGTTCTTGATATTTACTCCGATACCATCAAAACCAAAAGCAAGATACTTTATCTTTGCAGCAGGAAATGGCAATACAGGTTCTTCAGGATTTGGGGTTTTCATTGTCAATTTACTGAAATCTTTCCAGTTATATTTGTTCCATATCGGGACCATTTTTTCCTTGTGACATTGTACACAGGCTTCGCCCACTTTTCCAATGTTCTCAAAAACCCCTGGCACATCATCTGAATCAAGGGAAGCGCCAATTTTTTCGACAGCGGCCTGATCATAGTATTTTTTCCATTCAGGTACCATATCGGAACTCTCTTTAAATTTCAGCGAAAAATCGTCGTATGATTTTTTAGCATTTATCATGTCTTTTTGTTGCACATTCACGCCTATACCCATCATAGCTGCTCCAAGTTCGAACATGCTTACGAGATATACAGGCGGTTGACTCTGGTAATACCGGTCAAGTGATGATGGAAGTTCCTCGTTTTTATTTTTATCGTTATTGTTTGAAAGCAGCCACACGCCTGCTCCCAATATTAAAATTATGACTATAGCAGTCACTAACAAATTGTTTTTCATAATTGTCTCCCGATTCCCACCCTGGAAATCAATGTATATCACATGATTATACATAATAAATCTTCCGACAATTTATTAGACAATACCACCCTCCAATTGAAAAAGACCATAAATTAAATAACACTGTAGCCAATTAAGCCCACATAGACATGGCACCAGTAAAACTAACCGATACGACCCTTCGAGACGCACATCAATCACTTATTGCGACACGCATGCGTACAAGGGATATGCTCCCGATTGCCGAAAAGATGGATGACGTTGGCTTCTATTCACTCGAAGTGTGGGGCGGGGCGACATTTGACTCATCGATCAGGTATCTGAATGAAGATCCCTGGGACAGGCTTCGGGCTCTTAAGAAGACTATTAAAAAAACGCCGCTTCAGATGCTCCTTCGCGGCCAGAATCTTGTAGGTTACAGGCACTATTCAGATGATATTGTAGTAAAATTCGTGGAACATGCGGCAGCAACTGGTATCGATATTTTCAGGATATTTGATGCCGTGAATGATGTCAGGAACATGGAAGTCTCAATCAAGACCGCAAAGCTTGTCGGCGCACATGTGCAGGGAACTGTTTGTTATACCATCAGCCCGGTGCATACCGTTCCAATATATGTCAAAATGGCAAAAGAACTCGAAGAAATGGGATGCGATTCCCTGTGCATAAAAGATATGGCTGGACTTATTTCACCCCAGAATGCGTATGACCTTGTCCGCGCATTAAAAGAAGAAATAAGTATCCCGATCGATCTTCACAGCCACTGCACGAGTGGAATGGCTCCCATGAGCTATCTTTATGCCTGCCAGGCCGGAATTGATGTACTGGATACTGCTTTTTCTCCATTCGCCTGGGGCACTTCGCAACCGCCAACAGAAACAACTGTAGCTGCCCTTCGCGGGACGCCGTACGATACCGGTCTTGATCTGATACTTCTCACAGAGATAAAGAAATATTTCGAGGAAATTAAAGAAAAATACAGGGGAATCCTTGACCCGATATCAGAAAGGATAGATACGAACGTCCTGAAATATCAGATACCTGGGGGTATGCTCTCAAATCTTGTCTCCCAGCTAAAAGAGCAAAATGCGCTGGATAAATATGAGGAAGTACTTGCCGAGATGCCAAGAGTGCGCGAAGAACTGGGTTATCCGCCTCTTGTCACACCCACAAGCCAGATTGTTGGCACACAGGCTGTCCTTAATGTATTGATGGGTGAGCGTTACAAAGTCATCCCGAAAGAAGTGAAAGATTATGTAAAAGGGCTTTACGGGCGAACTCCTGCCCCGGTCAGCAAAGAAATAGTTAAAAAAGTGCTGGGGGACGAAAAACAAATAACATGCCGTCCGGCGGATCTCTTGCCTCCTGAACTTGATAAGGTCACAAAAGAAGCACAGGATCTGGGAATTGTTAAAAAACCAGAGGATATTCTCACGTATGCCCTATACCCTGCCATAGCGCCTAAATTCCTGCGCGGTGAAACCAGGGAAGAGGTGCTTGAAGCTCCAAAACCAAATAACAGTAAAGCAGTTGAGCCTTTGCCTTCGGAGTTCAAGGTCGAAGTTGATGGTGATTTATTCAATGTAAAGATCATTTCAGCAGGAGGCGCTATGTCCGTTCGCTCTGTCGAACAGGGAAAGCCAAAAGTTACAGACGGCGCAATCGCTGCAAGCATGCAGGGAATGGTGCTCAAATTAAAGGTCAAGAAGGGAGACCAGGTTTCAAAAGGCGATACTGTGCTTGTTCTTGAAGCTATGAAAATGGAAAATAATATACATGCCCCACATGGAGGTATCGTGAAAGAGCTTTACGTTAAAGAAGGGAGCACCGTAAGTGCAGGTGATGTGCTTATGGTTGTAGGATAAAACATGTTCAAAAAAATTCTCATTGCTAACCGCAGTGAAATAGCTATTCGCGTCATGCGTGCATGCAGGGAGCTTGATGTGAAATCAGTGGCAGTGTATTCCGAAGTGGATAAGAACGCACTTTTTGCCAAGTATGCAGACGAAGCGTTTCCGATAGGTCCCGCACCTGCTGCCCAGAGCTACCTTGATATGGATAAAATAATCGATGTGGCGCATAGATCTGGCGCTGAGGCTATCCATCCGGGTTATGGATTTCTTTCGGAAAATGAATTATTTGCGGACCGGTGTGAAAAGGAAGGAATTATTTTCATAGGCCCTTCAAGCCATGCCATCAAAAGTGTGGGAAGCAAGATCGCAGCCAAAAAGACAATGAAATCCGCAGGGATACCGGTCATACCTGGAAGTGAGAGTGGAATAAGTGACTTTGATGAAGCAGTCAAGGTCGCGGAAAGTATTGGATACCCTGTTATTGTAAAGGCATCAGCTGGAGGCGGAGGTATTGGTATGAAGGTAGTGCGCAAAACAGAAGAACTTCGCGAAACCATTGAATCCACCCAGAGGGTTGCAAAATCGTCGTTCGGGGATGCAACGGTATTTATCGAAAAATACCTGGAAATGCCGCGACATATTGAATTCCAGATCCTTGCAGATAATTATGGCAATATAATCCACGTGGGGGACCGAGAGTGTTCTATCCAGCGAAGGCACCAGAAGCTGATCGAAGAATCTCCATCCCCCATAATGACGACTGAATTGCGGGAGCGCATGGGTTCGGATGCGGTAAAAGCGGCCGCTGCTATTAATTATACGAATGCCGGGACGATCGAGTTCCTCTATTCAAAAGGAGAGTATTTTTTCCTGGAAATGAACACAAGGCTTCAGGTCGAACACCCGATCACAGAGATCGTGACCGGGGTCGATCTTGCCAAAGAGCAGATCCGGATCGCATCCGGTGAAAAGTTAAGTTATAAACAATCAGATATCCAGCAAAGAGGGTGGGCCATTGAATGCCGCCTCAATGCAGAAGATCCGCTTAATAATTTTACACCATCTCCGGGGAAGTTAAGAAGATATCGTTCATCAGGTGGCCCTGGCGTTCGCGTGGACAGCGGTGTGCACACAGGATTTACCATAACTCCATTTTATGATTCGCTCATCTCAAAACTTACGGTCTGGGGAAAGGACAGGGACGAAGCAATTGCCAGGATGAAACGCGCATTATATGAATACATAATCGTTGGCGTAACAACGAATATTCCCTTCCATAAAGCCGTGATGAATAACGAATATTTTAAGCGGGGTGAGCTTACAACGCATTTTATTGATGATCACAATATAATAAAAGAAGTTGAGAAGATAATCGAGGCCGAAAAGGAAAAAGGCGCAACATTAGCATCAGCCCTTGTCGCGGATGACAAAAAAGTTGCAGCAATAACATCAGCTGTTGGAACTTACATCCAGAATGCAAAAATTGTCGGGGCTAAATGACCACTAAAGATAAGGTTCTTGAAAAACTTGTTAAGAATAAAGGAAAACATGTTTCCGGGGAACAGCTTGCAAGCGAACTTTCAGTTTCAAGGACCGCAATATGGAAACATATCAAAGTGTTAAAGGATGAGGGATATATGATCGATTCATCAACTCATATTGGTTATTCACTGAATGATACACCAGATGCACTGACGCCAGGTGAAATAAAAGCGGGATTAAAGACAAAAGTATTTGGAAAAGATATAAAGTATTTTAAAGAGACAGAAAGTACTAATATCATAGCCCGTGAAATCGCAACCTCAGTTAATGAGGGTACTATTGTAATTGCAGAATTACAGACCGCAGGCAGGGGCCGACTCGGGCACAAATGGATATCACCGGAAGGTGGAATATGGCTGTCCATAATTTTAAAACCAGGAATTGAACCTGTTTATGCCCCAAGAATAACACTGCTTGCAGGTGTTTCGGTCGCAAAGACCATGCAGGATCTTGGACTTCCAGCAAAAATAAAATGGCCTAATGATATAATTATCAACGGGAAAAAAGTTAGCGGCATTCTTACAGAGATTGGGGCTGAAGTTGATGTTATTGATTATCTCATTGTAGGGATAGGCATTGATGCCAATGTGGATACAGGAGCATTTCCCGGTGAGTTCAGGGATTATTCAACTTCCCTTGAAAAAGAAGTGGGTCATAAAATCAATCGTGTTGAGTTTGTCCAGAAGTTATTGGAAGAGTTTGAATCTCTTTACATGAAATTCAAGGAAGATGGATTCTCTCATATCCTGGAAGAGTGGAGGAATATGTCAGCAACTATCGGACAATGGGTAAAGATAACCGCACAGGCGCGAACGATATATGGCGAAGCAATAGGCGTGGATAACGAGGGGGCGCTCATTGTTGAAACTGCTGAGGGTCATCTTGAGAAGATCGTGGCTGGTAATTGTGAACATATGAGGCGAACATAAGACTCCGGGATTTTGGAATAACCGAAGCTTTTAAGTCTAATTCCATCCTTAGAGGCGAAAGCCTTTTCATAAAGCCTTGGTGGCTCAGCCTGGCAGAGCGAGAGATTTGTAATCTCTAGGTCGAGGGTTCAAATCCCTCCCGGGGCTTCTTGTTATTAGTACGAATCCGATTACTTTCGTCCTGCACTCCAAAGCATTATAGTATCGTACAAGAATACGGAAGTGATTGGAACATGATAGACATACATCATTTTAGCAAAAACCTTGATGCTCTAAAGGAGCAGATCAGGAAATCTACAAGAATAGGTGAACGAAATAAACTGTTATTACTCAAATTTTCTGCAGATTGCCACACAGGCTGGGGCGATAAGAAACTTTCTCAATCCAGGATACTCAAACTGTTATCGAGCATGAAACGGTTATCTGAAATGATACAGAAAAATTGGGACTGGATCACAAAAGATGATGTCAGGGACATTCTGGATAAGATTGATACCGACCCAAATAAAGGTGAATGGTCCCAGCATGACTACAGAGTTGTACTCAGGAAATTCGTATCGTGGTTGAGAAACGAATACGGCTATCCTCAGGGCGAAAGGACCGATAGAAGTCCCTGGATCATCTGCCAAAAAGGGGCAGCATTTAATAAATCCAGAAGTTAAAGATAAGGAGATGGATACGTTCAAAGAACCTGATCCCTTTTCCCTGAAAAACCATCAAAAGCACACTATCGGCAGTTCAATCTGGTATCGCGAGGGAGATACAATAGCCGTAAAGAGAAAAGGCTCTCAAGATGTCATTTATATAAAAGATGCAGACGTGGGCAGCCTGAGGGCGAAGAACAGGGGTGAGTTCTATCAGTATACCGCAGCGATCGGAAAAGTAAAGCAGGATATTCTATGGGGATATCTCGAAGATCTGAGGGATGATTCCTTGGGATGTTTCAGGAAACTGAAAACCGATACCAGGGCTGATGGCAAGCTTGATTCTCTGCTGGAAGATGATGTTTAGATCGCGGTAAAGGGATAAACATGCTGCAGATCACCGAGATCCCTGCGTGGGATCCCAAAGGACAACCTGAGGTACTGGTCACAAAATGCACCTCGATAAAAGTGCTTGAAGAGAATGACCGGTTGAAGATATCCTCAAATTATCCCACTGGAAATAACATCAGCCTTTATCTATCGATCAGTGCATTGAATGAACTATTCAAAAAGCTTCCGAACAAATTCCGATCTTCTTTGATCGAAGGACTTGTTCCGACCAAGAGAAAACTGCTCGTAGCATTTTTAATAGCCGATAAGCGTTATTCCTGTTGTTTTCTGCGAAAGGGCGGCTATACCCACATTCTCAAACCCGGACATTCTTTGCACGGCAAGTATCAATCCACAAAAAACTGCGCAAGGGTGT
Source organism: Candidatus Methanoperedens sp. (assembly GCA_026552975.1). Lineage (GTDB taxonomy): Archaea > Halobacteriota > Methanosarcinia > Methanosarcinales > Methanoperedenaceae > Methanoperedens. The sequence goes on along the minus strand of JAPMTR010000071.1, from coordinate 3,087 downwards.
TTCCATGATCCTTGACCTCGTTATCAGCGTTGTTACTATCATTCAGATGTATCTTCTGTCAAGGAAGGCTAAATCAGGACTTTATGTAGGTATTTTCAGTCAGTTTCTCTGGTTTGCATTTATCGTCACGACAGGTTCATGGGGACTTCTTCCTTTGAACATTGCTCTGTGGTATATTTTTGTAACTGGCATTTTGAGATGGAAAGATGACAGGACTTTGCTGGTTGAAGATGAAAGAACCCCTCAAAGTTTCAGGAATTAAAGTATGGCTTCGATTGGTAAAAGGCAGGAGAAGCAGGCAAAAGAGACAATGAAGCTTCGCGAGAAAGATTCAAAGAAGCAGGATAAGGAACGAGATTATTACAGGAAGCTCCAGGAAGACGGGGTACTTTTTTCCGAGAAGCTCTTCACCATGCGCGGGAAGCCGATGAAGTTTGACGATTTCCCGTATGTGAGACAGGTCTTTCAAGACGATGCAAGGATAGTGGTACTCCTCTGGGCAAGGAGCATGACCAAGACCACGACCATCGCCAGTATTCTCACCCATAAGCTCATCACCAACTCTTATTCAGGGGCAATGGTCGCTGCGCCTCGAGATAAACAGGCGTGGCGCGTGACGAAAGAGCATATCCGTCCAAGGTTCACTGAAAGCAAGGATAAGATGCTGCTGCCATTGATCTCTCAGGGAAAGAATACAGAGTCTGAGATCGATATTGCTAATGGGTCAAAGTATCTCGCAAGCGGTGCCTGGGTTACAGGAAACAGCTTAAGAGGTCCTCACGTTAATTATGGATTTGCAGATGAGATGCAGGACTGGACAAGAGAAGCATTTGAGGTATTCAAGGAGGTCGTGAACCTGCCGCCAGGACAGATATTCTGTGCAGGGACGCCAAAGGATAAGGGTTCGTTCTTTGAAGAGATCTGGTTCTCAAGTGACAAAAAGGAGTGGAATGGGAAGGAATGGATCCCTACAAATCCAGATGCTGATCCCGAGATAAGCGGGTTTTAAGGTTTTAAGAAAATCAAGAAGGTCGTTGAAATCTACTTCGGACATTTGCCATACCGGCATGGGTAGCTCAAGGCGCTTTCCACTGGAATCAATGCCTTTTGTTATGGCACGTTTGATAAGGTCATCCGTGTAGGTTTGCTCTTCATCATGTGCTGCTGTAAGTGTTGAGTATCTGATGTCTGGCGCTTCAAATGACCACATCATCATTCTTCCAGTTCCCCCTTTTCCGTCAGTTCCGTGGCATTCGGCGCAGCTCAACATACCACCGTGCATTGTCATCTGTGCCGTAGATGCAATTATTGGATTGCCTGAATCAGAGGTGGCAGTGAAATAAATCCGCTCTCCATTGCTCTTAAAATCTGATGATTTTATGGAATATCCAAATGGCGAAAAGAAATCAAGGATCATGAGACCGGATACGCCTATAGCAATTGAACTATTGCCAATATGTGTTTTTTCATATCAGATCTTTCTTTTTTTCTTCGAATTCTTCTTTATTTATCTCTCCTTTTGCATACCTTTTTTTCAGAATTTCAAGCGCTGATTCCTGTGCCCCTTTAGTTCCTGCGCCTTCCCATAAGTATTTGATAAGCAATACAAGTCCCGCAAGAATCAGAATCCAGAATATAGCCCCTAATATCCACATGCCACTACTCATTCCATAGCCGTAACCGTCCATCATTCCGAAAGCCATAAATTAACCTCCATTATATTATTAGTTGTATTGATATATAAATGATTCTTGATTGTTTATCCCATTTATGGAAGAAGCTGGATTTGGTCAATTTTTCTGGGAATGTTCATGATAGTTCAAAGATCAACAAATAGTTATAAGGTCCTATATTTGACTTTTCAAGACTGGTGAATCCATTTTCATAGCATATATCAATGACCTCCTTCTCATCTAACCGCTCTTGAATGGGATGACCAAAATCCATTTCTATTTTTTTCCAGTCTATGATCGCCAGTCGCCCACTCAAGCCAAGAACACGTTTTACTTCTTTTAATAGGGACGACCTTTCCTCAAGTTCATGGAAAACATTAGCCATGAGAAGAATATTGACAGATCTATCAGGAAGCGTTGAATATCCAGCGCAAATACCTTTTTAACTTGCCTCGAAGCAGGAATTGAAAAGAATCCAGTTCCACAACCAAGGTCTGCAAGCACTATTTCATCTGTAAGTTCCAGCTTTTCGAGAATAACTTCCGGATATAGGATCTTGGCTCTTTCTGGGTTATCGAGGATATCAGCCTTGTTTGCATCGAATTTATGAGCCATATATTAATGTGAAATGAGTGGGCATGTAACTTAATCATTCCCTTTCATGAAGGTGATGACCTCCTGGGCATCTCTCAGATCAAAGTAAAAAATAAGAAAAAAAAATTTTACTATTTTTTCTTGGGCACAGGCTTAGGGGTATCCTTGGGATTATCCTTGGGTTTCTTTTTCTCCTTATTTGACATGAACTTGTTCGCCTCCTGACACTTTAAAGTCATAAATAATATGTTTTTTAGGATATTAACTTATCTGTAACAGCGTTTTCAAATAGAATTTACGATTATATAACTCTCCTACCACAATCTTTTAGACACAAACACACGGCATTACACTCATCGTAAACTATATATACCATTGTTCGTATATATACGAACTATAGTGGGCAGAAAAATAAACTTTTTCTCCATACCACCATAATCCCCCTCCTGCTCACTATACTCCTATTCATTTCGGTCATGAAACAAACTGGTCTAATCGTCAAGTAATCGTAAAGTAAAAACCCCCAATCGTAAAGTTAAAGGACATAGACACGAAACCAAAGCAAGTCAATATGAAAAAACCCATGCTTAAAAAAACATATTACGAAATATTAGAAGTCGATAAGAAAGCATCCCAGGAAGATATAAAGTCCGCTTATCGCAGACTGGTTATGTTATACCATCCCGATAAAAACAAGTTACCAGAAGCCGAGGAAATGTTTAAACCCAAGTTTCCCACCCAAAAACATAAACCATTGGCAGGCAACTCAGTGCCTTCAAGAATTTAGCTGATTTTTGGTCGTAATGGCTTTATTTCAGTA
>JAPMTR010000114.1 GCA_026552975.1 Candidatus Methanoperedens sp. | reverse complement strand
TGACTTCTTATCATTTTTAATTGTCTATTTACCTTTTTTATGATAAAAAAAACCTTTTCTATTTCTTATCATATCAAAAAAAGACAGTCATCAAGACTTTTCACCGATATGCTTACTCACAATGGAAATATCCAGAATATCCACGACACCATCCTTATTTACATCGAATCTAGATAAAGGAATAGAAACAATCTCATTGAAATGTTTACTTACCAATGTAAGATCATTAAAGTCCACTATCCCATTTTCATCAACATCATGTTGTGGACTTTCTTTCTTGTTTGTTGCGTGTTCTGTAATGAATTCAATTGATTCAATCTCAGGGAATGATGAGCCATTTCCAGATAACGTAATGTTTATTTCAGTCTCTTGATATCTGTTTCCCGGAATAGCTATGGTTTGATTTCCAGTGTAAATGTTACCGATTTGAATCCAGGCGCCAGTAAGTTTTTGACGATAACTGACAGTAAAATTAGTGTTTGCAGGAGTTGTTGTATTAAATATTACATGACTGGTTTGATTATTTGGACCAGCATCATAATAAATCGTCTTGCTGCCTGAATTGATGAGATTGCCAGATGAATCAGTAGGTATCATTCTCAAATTATCAAATGTCACTATATCATTGTTTCTAGCAAATGATCCTTCTAATCGAATTCTATTTCCATAAGCAAACGTTGAATCTGTACCATGTGATACTGGTAATGAGGCAAGAGCATCTGCATAAGAATCATGTGAACAATAAGATTCCAGATTATTTCCGTAAGCCTTTGCCACACAAAAGCTTGTTGAACCATTTGTTCTGGCAAAAGTACCAGTTTCATTTATATTTACCCAGTCTGTGCCATATTTCACAATCCATAATCCATTTCCCGTTGGTCTTCCCGAAAACCAATAGTTCATATCCAGGCTTCTTCTTGAAGTATCTGACCTTATAGCAAATGATTTGAATCCATCATAGCTAGTTTCCGTCCATGTAGCAAACATGGCAACATTCGAATGATTGCCAATGATTTTTGAAACATGAGCATTCGCTGACCCATACATAGTGAGTTTTTTATTAACCACCACAACATTTCCTTCTTCAGTGGTCCAATCATAGAGACCATCATCAAAGTTTTCTCCCCAGAAACCAAGTTTTAGTCTATTGTCTTCAATATAAACATTTGAGGATGTTCCAGCAGAATCCCATGCAGCGCCGCCAACTCCAAATTTACTGGGGTTTATCTGATTTACTGTTATTGTCCATGTTGTTGTACTCGTGGATCCGTTGCCGTTTGAACCATATACTTTTATTGTTTTTTCTCCTATTGAATCCCACGATGTTGAATATGAACTTCCTGTATTACCTGCCTGAACATCGTCTTTTAACCATGTCCATTTTGTTATTGCCTGATTTGCAGATGTATTAAATGTAATTGGTTCAAAAATCCCAATATTGAAGGACAAAGTGGCGTTATTGGTCTTCGTGTTACCCCATGATAAGATTTCTGGGGTTGAACCTCCGTTTGAACCGCCACTTGTGATCTCATATACTATTGGCTCAAGTCCCGCAAAACTATCGGTGAAAGTTCCATTTATTACAGGTAATATTCTCCCTGGTTTGCTACCTGCAGTCGCAAGGCCAAGTGTGGTGGCAGTCATTATCCCGTTTAATCCCCTTATAGTTATATTTACATTTGATATTGATCTATCATCCTTGTTCAATACAATAAGATAATATGTGCTTCCATTCTGCTTTAGCATATAATTAAAATTTCCTTCTGTGTATATATTATAAGGTGAACTTGGCTCACCACCCTGAAGTGTGTATGTAAAATTTTTATCGAATGTGACATTGTTGCCTTTCCTATAATGCCAAGAATAATCCTTAGTTGGAAGGACCAATATGTCACTGAGATAATTTATTTCATCTGATAAAGTGATATGTTCATCCACCTTTGTCTGATTATTCATTAAACCACCAGAAGTTCCACCAACAAAACTATATGACCAATAAGCAAACCCTTTTACATTCATTGTTATTGCATTATACATCAATGCCTTTGACTCACTTTTAGTTGTGGGAAGAGCACCGGCATCATCTGGTCCTGATAAAGATTGAATTATTGGCCAGAAAGGGTCTTTAGTCTCATCAAAATTATTATACCCAATCAAAATGTTATTTTTTATCATATATTCATAATTATATTGAGCTTTTTCTCTAGGAGTTGGATGATTTATGAATAAATTTCTATATATATATGATCCAAAAATAATTACATCTGATGCGGTTTCCCAATTTTTACCAGTATGCCACACACTGGTTATTACAATATGATTTTTGTCTTGAGATTTTATCAGATCATAATCTGATTTCATTTTATTATATAAACTTATATCAGGTTCGTCATATCTCCCATGGTATCCAAATAAGTTTGGACTTATAACTGGATAATGATAATATGCAAGAGGAATTACTCCAACTTTTGTTGAGGCATAATAAGGCAATGGGTCGTAAGGTCTATTGGCTTTACTACCAAAACCTGAACCCGCCATATCTGCTGTATAATTCTTCATTTTATTTAGATTAGAGAAACACTGGCTTTCTGTCATGCTATAAACATCACATACTGTATACATTATTTGAGGAAACAGAGTTCTCCCATTTATGTTAAGGGTTTTGTCTGGATTTACAGTTACAGAAGAAGTACCTGTTGGATTAAATGGACTTGTATAACCAGAATAAGTATATGCACTTGCTGTGCTCGATACAAATAATATAGTCAATAGAAACAATAAAATCTTTTTCATTTATTTTCACAATATAATATAAAATTTGATGTTCTCTGGAATATCCTGGAAGCAAGATCAAATATAGCAACTAAATTAGGCCTTGAAATAATTGATATATTCTTCATATTCAAAAAGATGTATGAACACAGATAAGTAGCCCATGTTCATAAAAGTAAAATATAATTATTAATTATGGACTACTTGAAATGCAATTTTCTTCAGAATATCAGCAAAAACACGAAATTATGAATTATTAAGTCATGGAGTTAAGAAAAACACTCGTAAAGAAATGTTTTTATAGCTATGCATCATTAATATAAAATAGTATATAAGGATAGATCTAAAAACAATTTAAGATAATCACTACATGTGGTGTGGAATTATGGATGAGAGAAATGGTTTAAACTATGCATTTCGAATAGTAATTGGAATAACGATACTGGTATTATTGCATATGGGGGTAGCAGGTGCTGCGACACTCACTGTTGACGCAAGCGGGGGCGCGGATTATGTGAGGATTCAGGATGCAATTGATAATGCATCTGCCGGAGATACGATTGAAGTTCATAGCGGCATATATTATGAAAATGTTAATGTGAATAAACGACTTTATCTTAAAGGTATAGGGTCACCCATTGTGAATGCCGGAGGAAATGGTAATGCTATAAATTTAACTCAAGGAAATATACTACTCGAAGGGTTCACAGTTACAAATGCAGAAGATGGAATTTTTATTGGATTAGATGAGTATGGGGTAAGTAATAATGTGGTGAAGAATAATAATGCATCAAATAATGCACATAGCGGCATTGAAATTTTTTGTCTTATATGTAGTAGAAACAATACATTGATTGACAACTTCGTTTCGAACAATAACATAGGTATCTTGCTGGAAGGGGAATCAAACGGACATTTTCCTGATGCACCTCAAAGTTATCTTTATAATAATACGGCATCGAACAATAATTATGGATTCCTTTTGAAATATTCACTAAATAATGAACTAATCGGCAACAAAGCAACCTATAACACCAACTATGGAATTTTTATTGATTCAATAAGAACACGAGGGGGAGGCACATGGACGGCAGACGGTAATAATAATCTTAGTTACAACACAATTTCAAACAATGAAAATGGTATATATCTCATTTCAAGTCAAGAGAAGCTTTTGGAAAATAAGATTTCAAATAACACCCATAACGGAATCTATCTTAATAATTTCTTATGTCAAGGCTCTAACATTCCTAATCCTTGCTATCGTAATGTTGGCTTTAATGATATTATCCACAACGAAATCTCAAATAATGGAAATGCTATTTATGTTAACTCATCATTGAATAATAATTTTAAAGATAATAGTATCTTGAACAACAATAATGGAATTAACTTGATCAATTCGGATAGTAATATAATTTACAACAATTACTTTGGTAATTTCAATAATATAATTAACAGTGGAAACAATGTCTGGAGCACCACCAAACAATCAGGCACCAACATCATCGGCGGCCCTTATCTTGGGGGCAATGTCTGGGCGAACCCCGGAGGCACAGGCTTCAGTCAGCTCTGTCCGGATAGTAATAAAGATGGCATATGTGACACGGATTATACCCTTGATGATAACAACATCGATTACCTGCCACTTGCGTTTAATGTCAACCCACCTGCAAATGTTACAAATTTAAAAAATATCGGTCATGCTATGACATACATTAACTGGACATGGACTGACCCGACAGATCCTGACTTTGATCATGTTGAAATATATCTTAATGACGTTTTTAAGAAAAATATCAGTAAAGGTATCCAGGAATATACATCAACTGATCTCTTGCTGAATACTGAATATACTATAAAAGTAAGATCTGTAGATACTGCGGGAAATATTAATTCTATGGCCACAATAGCGAAAGCCACTACTGCGGCAGATACAACTGCGCCGGTTATCACTTTGAAGGGTAATAGTACAGAAACAATAGAAGTCAGGACATCATATAATGATGCTGGGGCAACTGCATCTGATAACTATGACGGTGACCTGACTTCGTCCATTGTAACAGGAGGTCTGCCCGTAAATACGAATAAATTGGGGGCATACTCAGTTACTTATGATGTTACTGACTCAAATGGCAATCCAGCGATCCAGAAAACAAGAACTGTTAATGTTATAGATGCAACCCCACCTGTGATTACTTTAATAGATTCAAGTTCTGTAACCGTGGAAGCAGGTACAGCATATATCGATTCAGGAGCAACTGCATCTGATAACTATGACGGTGACCTGACTTCGTCCATTGTAACAGGAGGTCTGCCAGTAAATACGAACAAATTGGGGGCACACTCAGTTACTTATGATGTTATTGACTCAAATGGCAATCCAGCGATACGAAAAACAAGAACAGTTGATGTTGTTGATGAAATGCCGCCAACATGGTCACCAATCCCTGCAGACCAGGTTATTATGGTCACAGCAAGCTTCAGGTATGATGTGAGCGCAACAGATGCTTCAAGGATAACCTATAAGATAAATGACACGGCAAACTTCAATATCGATAAAAATTCGGGATCTATCACTGATCGAGGTAAATTGAGTGTGGGCATATATAGTCTCAACATTACCGCAACTGATGCTCATAGCAATTCCGTTTCCCGGATCATTTCTATTACTGTCCAGGCAGAACCCGTCTATTCCTTAAGTGGAACCGTGTTTGACAATTATAATGCAGGCTTACAGGGAGTAACCATCCAGAATGGAACAAATCTAGTAATATCTTCTGGCGCCGGGAATTATTTATTATCAGGATTGAAAAACGGAAGTTATAACTTCAGTTATTCAAGATCAGGATTTAACACAGGTTTTGAGATGATCACAATAAGTGGATCAGATATTACAAAGGATAAGACAATATTTGATACAACTCCACCAGGCCAGGTAACCGGACTGGTCAACGATACGCCATCACAGACAACAGTAAACCTGAGCTGGGCATCTGCGATAAATGCCAGCCATTACCAGGTATTCAGGAATTCAAGTCTCAGGGCAACAACACAGAATACTTACTGGAACGAGACCGGGCTTGATCCGGGCACTCTGTATCAATACCAGGTCAGGGCGAATGATTCCTATAACAACTGGGGTCAGAATTCTTCGATCGTAAGCGTAAGAACAGCATCTCTTCCTGACGCATCGTCTCCCACTATCAAGATCAATATGAATGCAGAATATACAAATACCACCACAGTGATCCTGGATCTTACATCAAGCATGGGCTGGATGAGCTTAAGAAATGATGGTATGAATTGGACAGAATGGATGCCTTTTGCATCTACCAGATCCTGGACCCTTGCCCCGGGAGATGGCATTAAAGGGGTATCCTTGAAAGTAAGAAATGATTATTCTTCAAACCCAACACAATTTGTCGGAGACGAGATCCGGCTTGATACGACAAAACCAACAATCACAAACATTGAAGTGTTACCGTCAATTCAACTGGTGAATGATCCGGTAAACATAGTGGCAAATGTATTTGATGAGCATTTGAACATATCCAGCCTGGTCATTCTCATAGACACCCCGGATGGAAATACAAGTGAATGTAAGATGACAGGAACCGGGATATACAGCTGTAAAAACTTCAAAAATACTAATTGGTATGGCAGATACGATGTACGGTTTTTCGCAGGTGATGGTGCTGGAAATATCAACAATACTGAAAAAACATGGTTTGTAACAGCAACAAAGTATGAAAATAAGACCGTAAATACTAACTCGAACAATATCACCATTATCGACGCCTCAAAAGAGGTGAATACGAGCTTTGAATTGGTCACATCGGGAGATGTAAAAAATGGGGCAGTTACGATAATGATGACCAGCGATAGTCCACCTGAGATGAACCGATCTATGGGCTTAATCCCGTTCGGAAAATATGTTTCTATTGATCAGTCCCCTAACATGAAAATTAACTGGACGAAGATCAAGATATACTATACCGATAAAGAATTAAGTGCATCCGGTCTTGATGAAAATTCACTCAGGATCAAATACTATAATGAAAGTCTCAAAATGTGGGAAACCCTGTCTAATACCGGCGTAAACACCGCCCCTATAAACAACTTTTCAGGATTTGTTTGGGCGAACGTAACACATCTGAGTACATTCGCATTGGTAGGAAGCTACCCTGTTGCTGCACAACGTGTTTCATCTGGAGGCGGCGGCGGTGGAGGGGGCGGCGGAGGCGGCTCTTCTGGTGAAAATTACACCAACATTGAATTGATCGAGAAATATGATCGGGAAATCTCCAGGGATGTACTCACATCTTTCAGATTCACTCATGAAAAAAATCCTATAATGTATGTAGATATAACCGGAAATACCAGTCTTGGTGTGATCACAACCTCAGCAGAAGTTTTGAAGAATACATCAACCCTCGTGAAAGTTCCGCCACAATGGCCTGTTTACAAGAATGTCAATATCTGGGTTGGAACTTCAGGCTTTGCAACCCTAAAGAATATACAACAGGCAGTCATAAAATTCAGGGTCGAGAACTCATGGATCAGCATGAACAACATACAAAGTGTACAAATGGTAAAATGGGATGGATCCAGATGGGAAAAAATTGAAACCGTAGAAAAAAATAAGGATAATACATTTACCTATTATGAAGCAAAAACAATAACTTTTTCATCGTTTGCCATTATTGGAGAAAAAACCGGAACTCTATATGATGGGGTCTCGACAGAAAAGTCTAATCTAATTGAAAATGCGGCAATAATAAGACCCACCATTTCTTCTATCCAATCAGAAGACGAAACATCTGGTTTCTTCAGGACAAAATGGTTCACGATAATTGCAGTGTTCTTCATTATCGGATTAATTATCGAGGTGTATATAAGGATGAAAAAGAAATGAACTTTTTGTTTAGTTCATTTCTTTAACATATAATTTTTTTCTTCGAAAATTTAATATCGGTATAATCAGGTTGCTTCCTGATTGTTTCCAGTTTATTCATCAATTCCCTCTGAATTGAATGGGCAAACCAAAAACAACAAATACTAAAAAAAATATTGTGTTGTTGAATGGAAATAAAAATTATAAAAATAAATTTATTTATAAATTTTTTTAAAAAATACTCAATTTATTTAATTTTAATATTCGCTCTAATTTTAAGATATAGGGGGATTAATTATGGACTGCCATATATATATCGTGATGAGGAGACTTTCGTAAATCCTTCAATTCAAATGTTAATTACTGGTGATTTGAATCCACATTGGTTTGGACATCCTGGTTCATTTATAATGTATCTATTATTAATATTATTTTTTATATATTTCATTTTTTTTTATTTATTTGGATATGTTCATAATTTTGGTGATTTTGAATATTTATTTTCAAATGATCCATCTTTATTTTATCTTGGTGGTCGCTTATTAATAATAATTATGGCTTTAATTACTATATATTTGGTATATTTAATTGCTAATAATCTCTTTAATAGGGCGGTTAGTATATTAGCATCATTTTTATTAGCCATATCTCCATTGCATAATGATTATAGTCGTATTATTAGAACCGATGTTGCTGCCACTATGCTGGTAATGTTTTCTATATATTTCTTATTGAGGTTTATTGATTCCCAAAACAAAAATACAAAATTATTAATTTTATCTTCTTTATTTGCAGGATTCTCGATTGCAGCAAAATACACTGCAGGAATTATTATTTTTCCAATTTTAATTCATTGTTTATTTGTTGATTTAGGAAAAAAATGCTCATTGAGATATGAAAAAACGACCAAGTATTCATTATTGGGATTTGGGATATTGCTAGTAGTGATCAGTATTTTTATTGATTTATCCTGGTTAAATTCAATCGGCCATTCATATTTACCAACAGAATATTGTGAAAGATGTAATGATTTAATAAATAATTCCTATTTATTATTTACAATTACAGGGATATTATTAATAATTATTGCATATTATTACAATAATTTGTTTTATCGAATAAATATTCTAATTATAGCAACAATTTCTATTTTTACCGGTTTTTTTGTTTTTGCACCATTTGTAATATTTGACCCAATAACAGCCATTAATGACATAATTATTGAAAATAGAGGTATACACCTGGGTCAAGAAAGTCTTCCCGGAATGCAAAATTATTTCTGGTATCTAACAAACTCTTTAAGGGGGGGTATTGGGGGATTATTTTTTGAAATGTTCGCAGGTTTAGGGTTATTATTTATTTTATATAATAAAAATTATAAAAAGAATTTATTTCTGATATTTCCAATAGTCTATTTCTTAATTGTGGGAAATATGAAATTAAGATGGTATCATTGGTTTATTCCTATTTTGCCTTTTGAAGCAATATTTTTTGGTTTAGGATATTATTGTTGTTATAAATATATTACACAAGTAAAAATATCCCGGATTCTAAAACCGAAAAAAGACATATTACCTATAACTAAGATTATTTGTTCAGTGTTTGTAGTCATTATTTTATTGGGTTCAATTTTACCCATTATTAGTGATATAAATAAAGGAACCAAATTAGGTAGACTTGACACCAGATCCATAGCAAAAAATTGGATAGAAAATAACCTTCAAGATGATTCAATAATAGAATATGACGTAAATGGACCACAACTAAATAAATGGCCACATAATAATTTTACATTAATAAAATGGGGGTGGTACAGGGGAGGTTTAAAACAACTATCGTATTATAAAAACACATCAATAAATTACATAATTATCACAGAACCAGAAATTTATACAAATAGGTATTTTAAAGAACCTGACAAATATGCAAACGAAATCTCAAACTATAATGATTTAATAAATGGAGCCGAATTGATTAAGGTATTTGACAATAAAAATAATCCAGGACCAAACATCGAGATATATAGATTTAAATTATATTGATTTTATAACTTGTCCTAATATCTTTTGTTTAAAAATTAAAGCGTAATATATTATTATAATAATTATGTCCTACAGCTGATAACTATATGCTGAATTTAGTTCTTTTTTTCAAATAATTTTTTCCTTCGAAAATTTAATATTGGTATAAGTTCTTACCAGTATGATCAACAAATATGAAGTTAAAGCGAATTATTATTATTCCCATTATATTATTACTCTTTTCCTTATTTACCATTCCGGTATTGGGATCTATCCTTTCAAAAACAGCCCCATATACGGTTATCCCTGCCCAGGGAACAGAAAATTGGGGGGGTATTGATAAAGAATTCATACAGGTAGGAGGACAATTAAACTTTGACAGGATAAGACAGAATGGAACGATCTATAAAATAAGGTTTGCTGTCAGGAATGTGTCAATACTAACTCAATTTAATTTCACTGTCTGGAGACTCAATGGCAGTAATTATGATAGAATAGCCACGACAGATAATTTAGTCGATAATATCTCAAATGGTATAAATGAAATAAATCTATCCCCGCCATTAGAAGGAATAAGGGAAGGCGATTTCTATGGTTATCGTATCAAAGCCATTAGTCCGGGAAATCCACTTTATGCTGTCGATGAAAATAATCCAGATCACCTGACCTATGAAATATCCGGGGCAACATCTTATATCAATTTTAACTGGTCAGCCCAGGCATATCATAATAGGATTTTTGTAATTGAACCTTATATGTTTAATCCATACATGGTTTTCATAGGTGATTCAATTATAAAAGGGGATTTAACTGCTATTCCAACAACACTTGAAAATCACTGGGGAATAAAAGTTAATAAAAATTATCAAAATATGGGTTATGGCGGACAAAGTACGTCAGGTATCAATAATAGATTCAATGCGGATGTAGTGGATCTATCACCTGAATTCGTGTTAATAGAGGGGGGCGTCAATGATGTAAATAGCAGTAATTACAATACCTCAAATATCCTTGCCAATTGGGAATCT